>NZ_JBHUWD010000046.1:0-30214 GCF_042670205.1 Luteimicrobium sp. NPDC057192
CCGGCATCCGGGGTACCTCGCGAGGTACCCCGGATGCCGGGGTACCTCGCGGTCAGATCGCGCGGGCGTGCGCGACCAGGCGGTCGGAGAGCGCGTCGAACGCGGGGTCGACGTCCTGGAAGTGCGGGTGGGCGTCGAACCAGGCGATCTGCTCGACGGCGCCCTCGTCGTACGTCGTCGTGGTCCGGAACTCGGGGACGAGAGCACGGACCTTGGCGTTGTCGAAGACCATCGAGTGCGCCTTGTCGCCGAGCAGCCCGGGCCCGTGCTCGGGGGCCGCCGCCGCGATCGTCTCCGACGCGACGTGCACGAGCTCGGGCTCGACTCCCGCGGCCTGCCCGAGCCACGTGTAGACCTGGTCCCAGGTGGGGGTGTGGTCGCCCGTCAGCGTGAACGCCTCGCCGGTCGCGGCGGGGTGCCCGAGCAGCCCCGCGAGCCCGACGGCGACGTCCTTCGCGTGCGTGAGCGTCCACAGGCTCGTGCCGTCCCCGTGCACGACGACGGGCTTTCCGGCCCGCATCCGGGCGACGTCGGTCCAGCCGCCCAGGGTGGGCAGGATGGTGCGGTCGTAGGTGTGCGAGGGCCGGACGATCGTGGCGGGGAAGCCGCGGTCGCGGTAGGCGGCGACGAGCAGGTCCTCGCAGGCCGCCTTGTCGCGCGAGTACTGCCAGAACGGGTTGCGCAGGGGCGTCGACTCGGTCACCGGAAGGCGGGCCGGCGGCTTCTGGTACGCCGAGGCGGAGCTGATGAACACGTACTGGCCCACGCGCCCGTCGAAGCGCTCGACGTCCGCGGCGACGTGCTCGGTCGTGAACGCCATGAACTGCCCGACGACGTCGAACTCCTGGCCGGCCAGCGCGGCGTCGAGGGACGCGGGGTCGCGCAGGTCGCCGGTGAGGCGGCGGACGTCGTCCGGCAGCGGCCGCACGGTGGTGGTGCCGCGGTTGAGGACGGTCACCTGGTGCCCCGCCTCCACCGCGCGCTGGACGGTGGCCGCGGAGATGACGCCGCTGCCGCCGAGGAACAGGATCCGCTTCGTCGCAGTCATGGTGCTGATCATCGCACCCGCGCGGGGGCCCCTCGCAACGATTCGACCGGTCGGCGTCCGGCGGGCCGCGTCCCCGGCCGCCCCGCCACCCGCTCGACGACGCCCGCGTACGACGCGACCATGCGCGTCCGGCTGAACCGGGACCGGCTGCGCTGGAGCGCGGGCGTCAGCTCGTCGCGGCGCGCGACGCCCTCGGCCCACCCGGCGGCGATCGTGTGCGGGTCGCGCGCGACCACCAGCCCGATCCCCTCGACGATCCGCGCGGCGTCGCCGACGTCCGTCGAGACGGGCACCGCGCCGCACATCGCGCCCTCGATGAGGCACAGCGGCGCGGCCTCCCCGAAGGACGACGTGAGGGCGACGACGTCCGCGATCGCGAGCACCGACGGGACGTCGTGCCGGACCCCGAGCAGGTGGAGCCGGTCCAGGAGGTCGGGCCGGTCGCCGAACGCGCGCTCGACGTCGTCGGCGAGCCCCGGGTTCGCGAGGCTCATCCCGGCGCCGCACGCGACCACGTGCGCGGCGTCGTCGGTGGCGAGGTGCACGCGCGCTGCCGCGAGGAACAGCGGGACGTCCTTCATGGCGTCGTAGCGCGCCGCGAGCACGACGACGGACGCGGCGACCGGAATGCCCGACCGCACCCGCAGGGTGGCGCGCCGCCCCACGCCCGCGGGCCGGAACCGCAGCAGGTCGACCCCGTTGGGCACGACCGTGAGCAGGCTCTCCGGCACGCCGGCGGCGGCGTACGCGTCGCGCGTCGACCAGGCGCAGCACACGGCCGCAGCGAGCCGGCCCGACGACGCCGCAGCCAGCAGGTCGGTGAGTCCCCGCCCCGAGTGCTCGGGGTCGGAGCGGTGCAGGCACGCCACGACCGGGACGTCGGCCATCGCGTCGGCGGTGAGGAGCCGCAGCGGCTGCTCCTTGAGCGTGAGGACCACGTCCGACGACGCCGCCTGCCGGGCCGCGTGCGCGAGCTCGGCCTCGTCGAAGGGCTGGTCCGCGGGCACGTCCCAGCCGCGGCCGAGCGTGGACACCCGCACCCCGGCCCGGCGCAGCGCCTGGTAGCGGGGGTCGTCGACCATGCGCTGGCGCAGGCTCTCGCGCTGCACCTCGCGGTGGATCGCGAGGACGCGATGGGTCTGGGTGCCGCCGGCGTGCAGGCCGGTCACCACGCTCGTGTGGAGCGCACGCGCGCCACCGCTGAAGAACCCCTCGTACACGGACAGCACCCGCACGGGCCTCGTCGTCATGCGGTGAGCATGGGGCCGGTCGGTTGCGGCCGGATGTCGGGTCCGTGACGGCTGGGTCAACGCTGCGCCGCGCGCGGGCGGCGGACGGGGGCTACGGCGCGGGGACGAGGGCCCGGACGGTGCGCTCGGCCTCGGCGGGGCTCATGGGCCGGCACCCGAGCGCGACCCACTTCCGCACGAGCGCGGGCTCGGCGCGCAGCAGCCCCCACCCGCGCCGCAGCAGCGTGAGGGGCGGCTTGCGCATCTCGCCGAGGTCGCGCAGCAGCCGGTACCAGGCGGTCACGACGCGCGGGCGGCGCAGGCAGATGGCGTCCGCGAGGATGCCCTCGGCGCGGCACGCGTCGACGAGCTCCGCGGCGAAGATGCCCTCCGCGACGACGAGCGGCGCCTCCGACACGTCGAGCGACGTGGTGCCCGTCCGGCGCGAGGTCGAGATGTCGTAGACCGGGACCTCGGAGCGGCCCTCGCGGCACAGCCGGTCGAGCGCGGCGAGCGCGGCGGCGCCGTCCCAGCTCGCGGGGTCGTCCCAGTCGACGATGCCGAACCGGTGGGGCAGGTCGGGGTGGTCGCCGTCGAGGTAGAAGTCGTCGAGCGCGACGACGGGGAGCCCGAGGCGCCGGGTGAGCGACGTCTTGCCCGAGCCCGACGCCCCGGTGAGCAGGACGACGCGGCGTGCGGGCACGCGGGCGCCGTCGGGCAGGGGGAAGAGGGTGGGCTCGTTCTCGGCGGGGTCGGCGGCCTCGGTCACCGTCCCATTCTCCCAGCGGAGTTAACGATCCGTGAACAGTTGTTCCACGGAACCGGATTTCGTGAACCGAACGTCCGTGAGCGGGCTAGCATCGCTGCCGTGAACCACCCCGCAGTGCTCCTGCTCGACTTCGACGGCACCGTGTGCGTGGGTGACGGACCCGTCCGCGCCTATGCCGACGCCGTCGTCACGGCCGTCCTCGACGCCGCCACGACCGACACCGCCACGACCGACATCCACGGTGCCGCAGGACGATCCTTCTCCGAGGACCTCCGCGAGGGGCTCGAGGCCTACCTCGACTCCGCGGCCGCCACCGAGGCCCAGGCCGACGGCCAGGTGCCGGTCGACGGGTACGCCGCGGTCGCGGCGCTCGCGGCGCGCCACGCGACCCCCGCCCAGCTCGACGCCGCGTACACGGCCTCGCGCGAGGCCCTCGCCACGTCGGGCCTCGAGGTCGCGGCTCCCGCCGGCCTCGTCGCCCTCCTCGAGGAGCTCGGCCCGCAGGTGGAGCGGGTCCTCGTCACCAACGCCCCGGCGCGCGGCGTCACCGAGACCCTCGCGCGGCTCGGCCTCGCGGACGTGCTCGACGACGTCGTCACCGAGGCGGCCAAGCCCGCGGGCTGGGACCGCATCCTCCCCGCGTACCTCGCCGGCCGGCCGCCACAGGCCGTGCTCGCCGTCGGCGACGTGTGGCGCAACGACGTCGAGCCCCCGCTCGCCGCCGGCTGCGCGACCGCGCTCATCGACCGCTTCGGTCACCGCCCCGGGCCCGCGCACGCGGCCGCCCGGACCTTCGAGGAGCTCTACCCGGCGATCCGGGAGTGGGCGGCCGACCCCGCGGGGTTCGTGGCGCGCCACGAACCGGTCGTCCACGGCCTCGCACCCGTGTCCTGAGCCGACCGCACCACCACCGATCCGACCCGAACAGCAACCCCGTCACCCTGACGGACAGAACAGAACGGGAACGCCATGAACATCGCACGTGCACGACTCGCGGGGCTCGTCGGCGCCGCGGCGCTCGCCACGTCCCTCGTCCTCGCCGGCTGCGGCGCCTCCCAGGAGGACGCGTCGGGGAGCGGGGGCTCCGGCTCGGGCACCGCGGGCGCGTCCGCGCCCTGCACCGGCAAGTCCGACGACGGCGCCAAGGACCCGACGGGCCTCACCCTCGCGCTCGTCCCGTCGGGCGACGCGAAGAAGCTCGTCGAGACGGTCAAGCCGCTCGAGGACGCGCTGACCCAGCGCCTCGGCATCCCCGTCAAGGGCGTCATCACGCAGGACTACCAGGCGGCGGTCGAGGCCATCGGCTCGAACCAGGCGCAGATCGGCATGCTGCCGAGCCTGCAGATGAGCCAGGCCTGCGACAAGTACGGGGCCGTCCCGGCGCTGCAGACGCAGCGCAACGGCAAGTCCACGTACGCGGCCCAGTTCATGACGAACAACCCGGACAAGTACTGCGCCGACACCCCCGTCAAGGGCGAGAACGGGATGCTGTACTGCAACGGCACGGAGTCCGGCACGGGCCCCGCGGGGCTCGACTCGCTGCCCAAGATCAAGGGCGCGACCGTCTCGCTGCTCCAGGCGGCGTCGCCCGCGGGCTACATCTTCCCGGTCGCCGCGATGAAGAAGGCCGGTCTCGACGTCGACAAGGACGTCAAGGTCGTCCAGGTGACCGCCAACGACGCGAGCGTCCTCGCCGTCTACAACGGCGACGCCGAGGTCGGGACGAGCTACTGGGACGCGCGCAGCGTCGTCCAGGGCGACACCCCCGACGTGGGCACCAAGGTCGTCGTGTTCGCGCTGACCGACGAGATCCCGAACGACGGGGTCTCGCTCTCGGCCGGCCTGAGCAAGGCCTGGCAGACCAAGATCGCGGACGCGATGAAGGACTACGCCTCCACGCCCGAGGGCGTGAAGGCTCTGACGGCGATCTACCAGATCACCGGTCTCGTCGACGCCGACCCGGCCAAGCTGAGCGAGACTCAGCAGGTGGCCGCGTCGATCGGCCTCGGCTGACACCCCGGCCCGGGCGGCGCGGTGATCCCGCGCCGTCCGGGTCGGCCAGTCCCGGGACCGAAGGTCCCGGAGCGCATTCCAGGAAGGAAGACCCCATGAGCGGGCACCAGGACGACGGCGCCGGGCGCGCCCCCGCGGACGGCGGGCGCGGGGCGGGCATCCGCTTCGAGCACGTGGACGTCACGTACCCGAACGGCTACCAGGGCCTGCGCGACGTGTCCCTGACCATCGAGCCGGGGGAGATGGTCGCGGTCGTCGGGCTGTCGGGCGCGGGCAAGTCCACGCTCGTGCGGACCATCAACGGCCTGGTCCCGATCACGTCGGGCGAGATCACCGTGGGCGACGTGAGCGCCACGGGAGCGTCCGCCGCGGACGGCATCTACCGGCTCTCGGGCCTGCGCGGCGCGGCGCAGCGCCGGCTGCGCAGCGAGGTCGGCATGGTCTTCCAGAGCTTCAACCTCGCGCGCCGGACGAGCGTGCTCAACAACGTGCTCGTCGGCCGCCTGCACCACACGCCGACGTGGCGCAGCCTGCTGGGCGCCTGGCGCGCCGACGACGTCGAGCTCGCGATGCAGGCGCTCGAGCGCGTCGAGATCGTCCAGAAGGCGTACTCCAACGCGTCGGAGCTGTCGGGCGGCCAGCAGCAGCGCGTCGCGATCGCGCGCACGCTCGCCCAGCAGCCCCGCGTGATCCTCGCCGACGAGCCCGTCGCGTCGCTCGACCCGCCCACCTCGCACGTCGTGATGCGGGACCTGCAGCGCATCAACGCCGAGCTCGGGATCACCGTCGTCGTCAACCTCCACTTCCTCGACCTGGCCCGCCGCTACGGCCAGCGCATGATCGGCCTGCGCGCCGGCGAGGTCGTCTACGACGGGCCCGCCGCGGACGCCGACGAGTCGACCCTCGAGGAGATCTACGGCCGGTCGCTCACCGCGGAGGACGTGCTCGACGCCCCGCCGGCGGTGCTCGAGTGAGCGCCGCCGCTGCTGCAGCTGCGCCCCGCGCCGCGGCTCCCGCGCGGCCGAGCAAGCCGCGTCGCTGGCCGGCGCGCGTCGTCGTGGTCGCGGTGCTCGTGGCGATCACGGCGTGGTCGTGGGTGGCGGTCGACGTCGACCTCGCCGCCCTCGCGCAGAACTTCAGCAACGCGCAGAACACGCTCGTCCAGCTCTCCCAGCCGGACTACTCGTTCTTCGGCGAGACGCTCCAGCCGCTGCTCGAGACCGTGCAGATGGCCGTGATCGGCACGGCCGTCGGGTGCGCCGTCTCGCTCCCGCTGTCGTTCCTCGCGTCGCGCGCGACCAACCCGAACGGCCCGCTGCTCGGGTTCGTCCGGACCGTGATGAACGTCGTCCGGTCCATCCCCGACCTGCTCTACGCGTCGATCTTCGTGACCGTCGTCGGCACGGGCGCGCTGTCCGGCGTCCTGTCGCTCGTGCTCTTCAACCTCGGCATCATGGTCAAGCTCGTCTCCGAGGCGCTCGACGGCGTGGACCGCGGCGGCCAGGAGGCGGCGCTCGCGTCGGGCGCCACGTGGCTGCAGGCGGACCGGGCCGCGATGCTGCCCGAGGTCGCGCCGCAGTACGTCTCCCAGACGATCTACGTGCTCGAGCTCAACATCCGCGCGTCCACCGTCATCGGCCTCGTCGGCGCCGGCGGCCTCGGCATGCTCATCGACCGGGTCCGGACGTTCTACCAGTACCACTACCTGTCGCTGATCATCCTCGAGATCCTCGTCCTGGTCCTCCTGCTCGAGCTCCTCAGCTCGGCCGCGCGCAAGAGGCTCGTCCGATGACCGCCGCCCCGACCCGGGTCGTCCCCGCGCGTCAGACGACGCAGGACCGCCCCCGCAAGCCCGCCCACCTCGCGCGCAAGGCCGTCTGGCTGGTCGTCGTGCTCGTCGTGGTGGCGGCGTTCTGGGGCGTCGACATCTCGTGGGACGCCCTGTGGGACATGCCGGGCAAGCTCTGGCACTACCTCGGGCTGATGTTCCTGCCGCCGGCGTGGTCCCAGCTGCCCCAGGCCCTCTCGGCGACCATGCTCTCGGTCGCGATGGCGTGGTTCGGCACCGCTCTCGGCGTCGTGATCTCGTTCCCGCTCAGCCTGCTCGCGACGCGCGGCCTCGCGCCCGTCGTCGTGCGGTGGCCGCTGCGGGCCGTGTTCGCGCTGCTCCGCGCGGTCCCCGAGGTCGTCATCGCCGTCCTCATGCTGTCGGTCACGGGCCTCACCGCGTTCACGGGTGCGCTCGCCATCGCGATCGGCTCCGTCGGCACGCTCGGCAAGTGGGGCTACGAAGCCTTCGAGGCCGTCGACGGCGGCGCGACCGAGGCCGCGACCGCGGCCGGGGCGTCCCGCGCCCAGGTCATGCGGTGGGGCGTCTGGCCCAACGCCTCGCCCGAGGTCCTCGCGTTCTGGCTGTACCGGTTCGAGATCTCGGTCCGCGCGTCCGCGATCCTCGGGCTCATCGGCGCGGGCGGCATCGGCAAGATGCTCGTCGACAACATCCAGTTCCGCGTCTGGGACGTCGTCGGCGTGCTCATGATCGTCGTCGTGGTCGTCACGATGCTCATCGACCAGGTCTCCGGGACCGTGCGGCACCGCATCATCACCGGTCGCTGGGAGCTGCCGGTCGTGACCGCGCTCCGCAAGCGGTCGGTGCGCGCCGCCCGGCTCGAGGCGTCCCCGAGCGTGCTCGAGGACGACGTGCGGTCCGGCGACCTCGGCGGGTCGGGACCCGTAGGGTGACCGTCGTGCGCCCGCTGCGGATCCTCCACGTCTCGGACACCCACCTGTTCGGCGACGCGACCCGGCACTACGACGTCGTGGACACCACGGCCGCGCTGCGGTCCGTGCTCGACCGGGCGTCCGCGGTCCCCGACGTGGACGTCGTCGTGCTCTCGGGCGACCTGTCCGACGACGGCACGCCCGCCTCGTACCGGACCCTCCTCGAGCTCGTCGGACCCTGGGCGGCCGAGCGCGGCGCCGTCGTCGTGCCCGCGATGGGCAACCACGACCAGCGCGCCGGCTTCGAGGAGGTGCTCGGTGCGCGCGAGCGCACCGTGCTCGTGCGGGGCTTCCGCGTCGTCACCGTGGACACCTCGGTGCCCGGCGCCGGGTACGGGCGGCTCGACGCCGCCCAGCTCGACCGGCTGCGCGGCGCGCTCGCCGGGGAAGAGGACCCGGACCGCGAGGAGAACGCCGCGAACCCGGGCGGGACGCCGTTCCGGCCGAGCGTCGTCGTGCTGCACCACCCGCCCGTGCCCGCGCTCTCCGCCCTGCTGGCCGCGCTCGAGCTGCAGGAGCCTCAGGCGTTCGTCGACGAGTGCGCCCGGGCCGGGGTCTTCGCGGTCCTCGCAGGGCACTACCACCATGCGCTCACGACGACGGCGGGCGGGGTGTTCGTCTCCGTCGCGCCCGGGGTCGCGAACTCGTCCGACCCCTTCGCCCCCTGCGGTCACGAGCGCGCCGAGGTCGGCTCGGGGTTCGCGGTCGTGGACGTGCCCGGGGTACCGCACGGGTCGGGTGCGGTGACCGTGCCGGCGCCGTCCGCGGTCGCCGTCGCCGTCCGAGAGGCCTCGGACGTCGCCGACGGCACCGAGCTCTTCGACCTGCCGCCCGGCGAGGTCGAGCGGATCGCCGCCCTCGCCGGCCCGGGGGCGTCGTCGTGACCCCGTCGCGTCCGGGCGAGGTCGCGGCCACGATCCGCTCGCTGCTCCCGTCGCTCCTGCCCACCGAGCAGGCGGTCGCGCAGGTGCTGCTCGCGCGGTCCGCGGAGATCGTCGAGCTCAGCTCGCAGCAGGTCGCCGAGCTCGCGGGGGCGTCGCGCGCGACCGTCGTCCGGACGTGCCAGAGCCTCGGCTTCTCCGGCTACCAGCAGCTCCGCGTGCTGCTCGCGCGCGACGCCGCCTTCGCCGCGACCGCGCACGACGGCGGCGCACCCGGCTCCGCGGACGCGGCACCCGTGCGCGCGGCGGCGGGGGCCGCGCGGACGCCGTCGGGCATCGTCGAGGACACGTTCCGGCAGGTCGCTGCGGGCGTCGTCGGCATGATGGCGCTGCTCGACGGCGACCAGGTCGCGTCCGCGGTCGAGGCGATCGCAACCGCCCGCCGCGTCGTCGTCGTCGGGAGCGGGCTGTCCGCGTCGCTCGCGCTCGACGCCGCCGCCCGCCTGACCAGCGCGGGCCGGGCCGCCGAGGCCCCGATCGACGTCATCAGCCAGCAGATCACGGCGCGGCTCCTCGCACCCGAGGACGTGCTGCTCGTGATCTCCGGCTCGGGCTCGAACGCGTCGAGCCTGCGGTCCGCGGACGCCGCCGTCGCCGCAGGGGCGACCGTCATCGCCGTCACCGCGTTCGCGCGCAGCCCGCTCACACAGCTCGCCGGCACGAACCTCGTCGTGACCATGCCCGACCTCACGTTCCGCGACGAGATCACCCTCGCGTCGCGGCTGCCGCAGGCGATCCTCGTCGAGGGGCTGGTCGCCGCCGTCACCGCGCGGCTGGGCGAGGCCGCGACGCGCGCCAAGGCGCTCGCGCTCGACGCGATCAGCGACAACCTCGCCGAGTAGCCACCCTGTCGCCGAGCGTGCCGCTGGTGTCGCTGGTGTCGCCGAGTGTGACGTTCGGTCCGCCGAGTGTGACGTGCGGGGTCGACCATGCGTTGATCCACCCGGGTCCTTGCCGACCATGACGTTGTCCACTGTCTTGGTGGCGAACGGGTGAGTAGCCCCCTGTTCGGCGGCCGGCTGTGGTGGGCAAGCGCATGTTCGGCACGCGCGGCGGTCGATCCCGAGCGACCGAGGGACCGGCCGAGCGGGTGGGTGCGGGGAGGTGGTGAAGGGCGTCAAGGAGTGCGCACGGCCCCCAGGGCCGAAGCACGGCAGCCCGAACCAGCTCGCCGCGCCCGCCCGCGAACCCGACCAGAGCCGCCCACGTCACCGTCGGCGAACGGGTCGTCACCGTCGGCGAACGGGACGTCACCGTCGGCGGGCCGGCGGGGAGGATCAGAGGGGGACGCCGACGTCCTTCGCGAGGTCGGCGTACGTCTGCTCGCCGTCGGTCGCCTCGTCGAACTGGTACGCGCCGCTGACCTCGTCGACGTGCAGGCTCCCCGCCCGCACGCGGTCGGGGGTCCAGCCCACCTCGCGGAGGGCGGCGAGCTCGTTCTCGAGCTGCTCGCGGCTCATGCGGATGCCATCGCTCATGGAGCCGACGGTAGCGCCGGGGACGTCGGCCCGCGCGGTGGTCAGACGCGTGTCGGGACGGCCCATGGTGCGCCGAGCTCGGTGAAGGTCCGCTGCTCGCGCGCGACGCGCTCGCACCAGGCGGCGACGTCGTGCACGACGGGGTGCCGCGCGTCGCCCTCGCCCTCCCACGTGACCTGCTCGGCGCCGACGGCGCGCGGGTCGGGGGCGGCGCGGACGGCGTCGAGCACGCGCATGAACGCACCCGTGTCGACGACGTCGCACAGCAGGTCGTGGCCGTGCGCGCGGGCGGAGAGCAGGTCGGCGAGCAGGTCGGCCCGTCCGCCGCGGATCGTCCGCTGGCCGCGCCGCCCCGTGACGACGGCCTCGTCGCGCTCGTAGCGCAGCGTGATCTCGCCGTCCGTGCCGCGCAGCAGCACGCGCGCGGGCGCCTGCTCGGGCGCGCACAGGGTGAACCCGAAGCCCACCCGGAGCCCGGACGCCGTCGTGACCCGGACCGACGACGTGTCGTCCGCCTCGATCGGGTTCGCGTGGAACAGGTCGGTGACGACGTCGGCGACGTGCTCGGCGCGCGTCGCGCCGACCACGTGCAGCGTCGTCGCGACCGCGTGCGCGAGCGGGTTGGTGACGACGCCGTCGACGACGTCCCGCCCGTCGAGCGTGCGTCGGCCTGCCCAGGCCGAGCGGGCCCAGTAGCCGTCGGTCCGCGTCCACGCACCGACCGCGCCGGCACCCGCGAGCTCGCCGATCTCGCCGTCGGCCACGGCCTCGCGGGCCGCGGCGAGGGCGCTGGACCCGAACGTCTGGAACCCGACCTGGCACAGTCGGCCCGTCTCGCGGGCGACCGCGACGAGCTCGGCGTGCTCGGCGAGCGACGCGGCCGTGGGCTTTTCGACGAGGACGTCCGCGCCCGCGCGGAGCGCCTCGACCGCGAGCGGCAGGTGCGTGGGGATCGGGGTGCAGACCACGACGACGTCCGGCACCTCGCGCGCGAGCAGGTCGTCGAGCGACGCGAACCACGGCACGGCGCGGACGGCGTCGGGATCGGCGTTCTCGGGCGCACCCGGCCCGACGACGGCGGACAGCCGGGCGGTGCCCGTCGCCTCGAGCTCCGCGAGCCGGGGGAGGTAGGACGCGCCGTAGCCGCGGAAGCCGACGAGGGCGACGGACGACGTCATAGGGCGTTCCTCCGGTTCTGCCGGGCGAGCAGCCAGGGCGTCAGGCGCCGTACGACCCGTGGCCGCACGACGAACTGGAGCACGAGGACGATCACCAGCGCGATCAAGCCGCTGACGACCCACCACACCCAGCCCGGGCGCAGGTTGTCGATCGGGATCCCCACGGCGAGGCAGATCGCGAGCGTGAGCCACGAGAGCACCGTGCTCAGCCGGTCCTGGAGCCGCCGTCTCGTCTCGTCGACGGGATCTGCGCCGTCGTGCACGGGCCGCATGTTCCCCGGCGCGGGCTGCTGCGGGCGCGCGGGCTCGGGCGTGCTGACGGTGCCGGACACGACGCCTCCCGAGGACGGTGCTGAAGTTCCACGTGAGCGTACTGCCTGCTCAGCGCGCCCGGGCGAACGGGGCGTCACCGTCGGCGAACGGGGCGTCACCGTCGGCGAACGGGGCGTCACCGTCGGCGAACGGGGCGTCACCGTCGGCGGACAGCTGGCTGGGCGAGCTCCGCCGGAGGTGACGTCGCGGCGAAGGGTGGGGCGGGAGGGGTGCGCGCGGTCGTGGCGGGTCTGGCGGGAGGCCGCGAGGGACGAGCGGCCGGATGGAAGACCGCGCGCACCCCTCCCGACCCGCACTCCCCAGCCGAGACCGCGCACCACCCGAACCCGAACGGGACGACGCGAGTGCGTCACCGAGGCGGAGACGTGCTCTCCCGGACGACGAGCTCGGTCGCGAGGTCGAGCTGCGGCGTGACGGGCTGCTCCCCGCGCGCGAGGCCGAGGAGCATGCGCGTCGCGGTCCCTGCCATGTCGGTGAGCGGCTGCCGGATCGTCGTGAGGGACGGCCCGATCCACTCGGCGAGCGGCAGGTCGTCGTACCCGACGACGCTGACGTCCTCGGGCACGCGGAGCCGCAGTTCGCGGGCGGCGCGCAGGACGCCGAGCGCCTGCATGTCGGAGCCCGCGAACACGGCGGTGGGCCGGTCGTCGCGCGAGAGGAGCTCGATGCCGTGGCGGAAGCCGCCGTCGACGTAGAAGTTGCCGTGCCGCACGAGGGTGGGGTCGATCTCGAGCCCGGCCTCTTCGTGGGCGGTGCGGAACCCGTCGATCCGGGCCTTGGAGCACAGGACGTCCGCGGGCCCGGAGATCATGGCGATCCGCCGGTGGCCGAGCCGGAGCAGGTGCCGGGTCGCGGCGAGGCCGCCGGCCCAGTTGTTGGACCCGACGGTGGGCACGCCGGGCAGGGGTTCGCCCGCGGTGTCGACGACGACGTAGGGGATGGATCGCGCGTCGAGCTGTTGGCGCTGCCCGGGGTCGACGCCGGAGAGCACGAAGATGACGCCGAGGGGCCGGCGGGCGACGACGTTGTCGAGCCAGTGCTGGGGCGGGCGGTGCTCGCCGCCGAGCTCGGAGAGGACGACCTCGACGTTCTCGGCGGCGGCGGCGGCCTCGACGCCTTGGATGATCTGGATCGACCAGGCGGAGTCGAGCTGGTGGAACACGAGCTCGACGAGCGACGACTCGGTCTGGGCGCGTGGGGTGCGCCGTCGGTACTGGTGCCGCTCGAGCGCTGCCTCGACCCGTGCGCGGGTGTCGGGGGCGACGTCGGGCCGGCCGTTGAGGACCTTGGAGACGGTGGGCACGGAGACGCCCGTCTCCGCGGCGATGGAGGCGATCGTCGCTGATCCGCGGCGCCGAGGCGCGGCGGATGTTTCGCTCGACGACGTGGCCGAGGTGCTCATGGTGGCTCGCAATTCTGATCGCAACTTTCGCGGGCTGATCCCGACGAACCTAGCATCGCACGGCTCGTGCCTCGAGCGTGGTCCATGGCCGCCGGTGGGCGCCAGGGGGCGGGTCACGGCGCGAGATTCCACCCGCTCCGCGCGCCTTTGTTTTGTGATCGAACTGAGACCTGGCGCGGCTTGACGCTCCGGATGGGCCGACCCTAGGGTCAACGCAGCCGATATCTTTCGGCTCTGGAACGAGAGTTTCGACGCCACACGGTCGTGGCGCGCGGCGCACGCCGCGGTCCACGACGAGGTGGCCCGAGAGGGATGGGCATGAGCGCACCGACCACCGTCCGGCCTGACGGACCCGCGCAGGAGCCGCGGGTCTGGCAGGACGCGACCCGCAGCCCTGACGAGCGCGTCGAGCACCTCGTCGAGCAGATGACGCTCGAGGAGAAGGTCGCGCAGCTCGTCGGCGTGTGGGTCGGCGCGGACGCGTCGGGCGGCGGCGTCGCCCCGCACCAGGCCGACATGACGGGCAACGTCCCGAGCTGGGAGCACGTCGTCCGCGACGGGCTCGGTCAGCTCACGCGCCCCTTCGGCACCGCGCCGGTCGACCCGGCGTCCGGCGCCCGGTCGCTGGCCGCCTCCCAGCGCGACATCGTCGCGCGCAGCCGCTTCGGCATCCCGGCCCAGGTCCACGAGGAGTGCCTCGCCGGCTTCGCGGCCTGGCAGGCCACCGCCTACCCGGTGCCGCTGTCGTGGGGCGCGTCGTTCGACCCGGAGCTGGTCAGGGAGATGGCCGAGACGATCGGCACCTCGATGCGCGCCGTCGGCGTCCACCAGGGCCTCGCACCCGTTCTCGACGTCACCCGAGACCCGCGCTGGGGCCGCACCGAGGAGACCATCGGCGAGGACCCGTACCTCGTCGCGACGGTCGGAGCCTCGTACGTGCGCGGCCTCGAGGACGCGGGGATCGTCGCGACGCTCAAGCACTTCGCCGGGTACGCCGCCTCGCGCGCCGGCCGCAACCTCGCGCCCGTCGACCTCGGTCCCGCGGCCTTCGCGGACGTCGTCCTGCCGCCGTTCGAGGCCGCTCTGCGGCTCGGCGGAGCACGGTCCGTCATGCACTCCTACGCCGCGGTCGACGGCGTGCCCGCCGCGGCGGACGCGTCCCTCCTGACCGGTCTGCTGCGGGACGAGTGGGGCTTCGACGGCACGGTCGTGGCGGACTACTTCGGCGTCCGGTTCCTCGAGACGCTGCACAAGGTCGCCGCCGACCGCGCGGAGGCGTCGCGCCTCGCGCTCGAGGCGGGCGTCGACGTCGAGCTCCCCACGGTCGACGCGTTCGGCGTCGTCGCGGACGCGGTCCGCGCGGGCGAGATCGACGAGCTCCTCGTCGACCGCGCGCTGCGCCGGGTGCTCCGGCAGAAGCTCGACCTCGGGCTCCTCGACGCGGACTGGTCGCCCGACGCCGCGCTCGCCGCCCTCGACGACGTCGAGCTCGACACCCCCGCTGCGCGCGGGCTCGCGCTGCGGCTGGCGCGGGAGTCCGTCGTCCTGCTGGCGAACCGTGCCGACGACGGCGCGCCGGCGCTCCCGCTCGCCCCGTCCGCCCGGCTCGCGGTCGTCGGGCCGCTCGCCGACGACCCGATGGCGATGCTCGGCTGCTACTCGTTCCCCGCACACGTCGGCGCGCAGCACCCCGAGGTGCCGCTCGGCGTCGAGATCCCCACGCTCGCCGACGAGCTGCGCGACCGCTTCGCCGACGTGAGCCTGCACCCGGGCTGCGGCGTCGACGACCCCTCGCGCGAGGGCTTCGCCGACGCGGTCGAGGCCGCAGCCGGTGCGGACGTGTGCGTCGCGGTGCTCGGCGACCGCGCCGGCCTGTTCGGCCGCGGCACCTCGGGCGAGGGCTGCGACGCCGCCGACCTGCGCCTCCCGGGCGTGCAGGCCGACCTGCTCGACGCGCTGCTCGCGACCGGTACTCCCGTCGTCGTCGTGCTGCTCACGGGGCGCCCCTACGCGCTCGGCGACGTCGCGGAGCGGGCGGCCGCGATCGTCCAGGCGTTCTTCCCCGGCCAGCGCGGCGGCCAGGCCGTCGCCGAGGTGCTCGCGGGCGTGACCAACCCGTCCGGCCGGCTGCCCGTGAGCGTCCCCGCCCACCCCGGCGGCCAGCCGGGCACGTACCTCGCGGAGCCGCTCGCGCGCCGCACCGGCGTCTCGTCGGTCGACCCCACGCCCCTCTACCCGTTCGGGCACGGCCTGTCGTACACGTCCTTCGCGTGGGACGACGTCCGCCTCGACGACGCCCCGTGGTCCACCGGCGGCGAGACGCGCGTGAGCCTCACCGTGCGCAACACGGGGGAGCGGGCCGGGACCGACGTCGTCCAGCTCTACCTCCACGACCCGGTCGCCCAGCGCGTCCAGCCCGACTCGCGCCTCGTCGGCTACGCCCGCGTGAGCCTCGCGGCGGGCGAGAGCGCCGACGTCGAGCTCACGCTGCACGCCGACCTCGCGTCGTTCACCGGACGGCGGGGCGTGCGCGTCGTCGAGCCGGGCGACGTCGAGCTCCGCGTCGCCCGCTCCAGCGCCGACGTCGTCGCGGCGCTCCAGACCACGCTCACCGGACCCGAGCGCGAGGTCGGGGCAGACCGCCGGCTCGTGTCCGACGTCGTCGTGCACCCCGCGACGAACCGCACCGACACCGCACCGGAGGTGACCGTCCGATGAGCCTGAACGAGGCCGTCAGCACGACCGAGCTGCCCGGCCGGACCGAGCAGCCCGGGGGAGCGGCGCAGCCGGCGCCGCCGCCCAAGGTCAGCCGCGACCAGCGGCTGCGGATGCAGGGCAAGACGTCGTGGAAGGTCGCGCTCCGCCGCGACTGGCGGCTCTACTCCTTCCTCGTCCTGCCGATCGTGTTCCTCCTGGTCTTCCGCTACGTCCCGATGCTCGGGAACGTCATCGCGTTCCGGAAGTTCCGGCCCGGCGGGAACCCGTTCGGCGACGAGTGGGTGGGCTTCCACTACTTCGAGCAGTTCATCCACAACCAGCAGTTCTGGACGGTGTTCTGGAACACGGTGATCCTCGGCGGGCTGACGCTGCTGATCTGCTTCCCGCTGCCGATCGTGCTGGCGCTCATGCTCAACGAGCTGCGGTCGCGACGGTTCAAGAAGATCGTCCAGACGATCACCTACCTGCCGCACTTCATGTCGATCGTCATCGTCGCGGGCATCGTCCTGCAGCTCGTGTCGGTCGACGGGACGGTCAACCAGGTGGTCCGGGCGTTCGGCGGCGACGCGATCCCGTTCATGCAGGAGCCGGGCTGGTTCCGCTCGATCTACCTCAGCTCCGAGGTCTGGCAGACCGTCGGCTGGGGCACGATCCTCTACCTCGCCGCCCTGACGACGGTCGACGACCAGCTCTACGAGGCCGCGCGCATCGACGGCGCGAACCGCTGGCAGCAGACGTGGCACGTCACCCTGCCCGGCATCCGGCCCACGATGATGGTCCTCCTCATCCTCAACATCGGCTCCTTCATGGCCGTCGGGTTCGAGAAGGTCCTGCTGCTGCAGAACCCCCTCATCTACTCGACCGCCGACGTGATCTCGACCTACCTGTACCGGGTGGGCATCCAGTCCGCGCAGTTCTCCTACGCGGCCGCGATCGGCCTGTTCGAGTCCGTCATCGGACTGATCCTCGTCCTCAGCGCGAACTTCGTGTCGCGCCGTCTGGTTGGAGCCTCGCTGTGGTGACCGAGACGACCCCCGACCTCACCCCTGACATCGCGGCGGTCCGCGCGTCAGCGCTCGGCGTCAAGGACACCAAGGGCTACGCGACGTTCCGGATCGTCAACGCCGTCGTCCTCGTGCTCATCGCGGCGATCACGCTCTACCCGTTCGTCAACCTGATCGCGAAGTCGTTCTCGTCCGAGGGCTACATCGCGGCGGGCCAGGTGAACCTGATCCCGCGCGGCTTCAACGTCACGACGTTCAACGCCGTCGTCAG
Organism: Luteimicrobium sp. NPDC057192; assembly: GCF_042670205.1. NCBI lineage: Bacteria > Bacillati > Actinomycetota > Actinomycetes > Micrococcales > Luteimicrobium > Luteimicrobium sp. NPDC057192. The sequence goes on from NZ_JBHUWD010000046.1 coordinate 17,166, forward strand.
CGACCCCATGTTCTGGGGCAACTACCGGAACACCGTCGTGTACACGGTCGTCGGGACGCTCATCTCGATGGCCCTCACGACGACGTACGCGTACGCCCTGAGCCGGCCGAACCTCAAGGGGCGCGGGTTCTTCACCGGCATCGCGCTCTTCACGATGTTCTTCGGCGGCGGCCTGATCCCGAACTACATCCTCGTCGCCAACGTGCTGCACATGCGCAACACGATCTGGGCGATCGTGCTCCCGGGCGCGATCTCCGTCTTCAACCTGCTCGTCATGAAGTCGTTCTTCGAGAACTTCCCCAGCGAGCTCGAGGAGGCGGCCGCCCTCGACGGCATGACGACCTACGGGGTGTTCCTCAAGATCGTCCTGCCCCTGTCGAAGGCCGTGCTCGCGACCATGACCCTCTTCTACGCCGTGAGCATGTGGAACTCGTGGTTCGGCGCGTTCCTCTACCTCGACAAGAAGGACCTGTTCCCGGTCACGGTCTACCTCCGCAACCTCATCGCCGCGACCACCGGCGCGCAGGAGATCACCGGCTCGCAGTCCGACGCCGTCCAGATCGGCGCCAACGTCCAGTCCGTGACGATGCTCCTCACCGTCCTGCCGATCGTGTGCTTCTACCCGTTCGTCCAGAAGTACTTCGTCTCGGGCGTGATGCTCGGCTCCGTCAAGGGCTGAGCGCAGGTCCGCACCCTCCCGCACCCCCGACCTCCCGACTCCCACCGTCGAACGACGACGTTCAACCCCTCAAGGAGAATGATGCGAAACATCCGCAGGCGGACCGCCGCCGTGGCGACCCTCGCCACCCTCGCGCTCGCGCTCACCGCGTGCAGCTCGGGTGGCGGCGACGACGACAAGTCGGACGGCACGGGTTCCGGCGCCACCATCGACGACGCCCACTCGAAGGGCGCGATGGCCGACTTCAAGGCCGGCGAGACGTTCAAGGCGTCCGAGCCGGTCGAGTTCTCGATGATGTACCGCGACCACCCGAACTACCCGGTCAAGGACGACTGGTCGATCTTCCAGCAGCTCAAGGCCAACCAGAACGTGAGCTTCAAGCGCACCGACGTGCCGCTCGCCGACTGGGACAACAAGAAGGCGCTGCTCATCGGCGCGGGCGACACCCCCGAGATCGTCTCGGTGACCTACCCCGGCCAGGAGACCCAGTTCGTGTCCGGCGGGCAGCTCCTGCCGGTCTCGAAGTACATCCAGTACATGCCGAACTTCGAGCAGAAGGTCAAGGACTGGGGGCTGCAGGAGGAGCTCGACACGCACCGCCAGGCGGACGGCGAGTACTACATCCTCCCCGGCGTCCGTGAGGTCCCGGACGTGCAGTACTCCGTCGTCGTGAACGACGCGATGTGGAAGAAGGCCGGCATCACGACCGACCCGGCCACGTGGGACGAGTTCGCGCAGGACCTCCAGAAGGTCAAGGACGCCAACGGTCTCCAGTACGCGATGTCCGACCGCTGGACCGACACGACGACGCTCGGCGCGTTCCTCCAGACGGCGTCGGCGGGCTTCAACACGAGCGCGGGCTGGGGCTACTCCAACACGTGGTTCAACCAGGACACCAAGAAGTTCGAGCTGACGGGCACCACCGACAACTACAAGCAGCTCGTCACCTACGCGGCGGGCCTCGTGTCGTCGGGCGTGCTCGACCCCGAGATCACCCAGAACGACGACCAGGCGATCCAGAAGTTCATCTCCGGGAAGTCCGCGGCGATCTCCGGCAACACGCAGGAGATCACGTCGTACCGCACGAAGGTCAAGGACGCCAAGGGCGACATGACCATGCACATGATCACCATCCCCGACGGGCCCGCCGGCAACTACATCGCGAGCGGCCGCCTGTCCTCGGGCCTCATGGTGTCCGCGGACGCCGCGAAGGACCCGCACTTCAAGGCGCTCCTGCAGTACCTCGACTGGCAGTACTACTCGGACGAGGGCATCGAGTTCGCCCAGTGGGGCGTCGAGGGCACGACCTACACCAAGGGGTCGGACGGCGCGCGCACGCTCGCCAAGGACGTCGACTGGAACGGCCTGAACCCGGGCGCGTCGAAGCAGCTCAACGCCGACTTCGGCTACAGCAACGGCGTGTTCCTCCTCGCCAACGGCTCGTCGAAGGACCTCCTCCAGTCCGTGATGTCCGACGAGACGAAGAAGTGGACGAACGACGTCCTCGCCAAGAAGAAGCTGCTCCCGATCGCACCGGCCGCCCAGCTCGACGAGGACGAGCTCGAGCAGACGTCGCTGGTCGACTCGCAGATCAAGGACGCCGTCTACGCGGCGACCGCGAAGTTCATCACCGGTCAGACCCCGCTGAGCGACTGGGACAAGTACGTCACCCAGATCAAGGCTCTCGGCGCCGACCAGCTGATCGACACGTACAACACCGCCTACCAGCGGTCGCAGGACAAGTGACGTCCTGACGTCCCGCACCACCGCACCGTGCCCTGCCGAGCCCCGGAGAACCGTCCCGTGAGCACCGTCGTTCCCTCCGAACCGATCAGCACGCTGTCCGACGCCTGGCGCACCTGCGTGGGCACGGGCCGGTTCAACCTGGCGCTGCGCCAGGACTACCAGGACTCGCTCGCGCTCGTGCAGCGCGAGATCGGCTTCCGGTACGTGCGCGGGCACGGCCTCCTGTCCGACGACGTCGGCGTGCACCGCCCGTACGACGCCGCCGGGCACACGGGGACCCGGTACGCGTTCACGTACGTCGACCAGGTCGTCGACGCGTACCTCACGCTCGGGATCAAGCCCTTCCTCGAGCTGGGGTTCATGCCGTCGGGGCTCGCGTCGGGCGACGACACGGTGTTCTGGTGGAAGGGCAACATCACCCCGCCGCGCGACCACCGCGAGTGGACCGCGCTCGTCCAGGCGGTCCTGCGCCACCTGATCGACCGCTACGGGCTCGACGAGGTCCGCACCTGGCCGGTCGAGGTCTGGAACGAGCCGAACCTCGTGAACTTCTGGAAGGACGCCGACCAGCCCGCCTACTTCCGGCTCTACGAGGAGACGGTCCGCGCCGTCAAGGACGTCGACGCCGACCTGCAGGTCGGCGGCCCGGCGATCTCTCCCGGCGCCGACGACTGGTGGGCGCCGTTCGCCGACTTCGTGGCCGACCGCGAGGTGCCCTGCGACTTCGTGTCCTTCCACGCCTACACGACCGGCCCGGCCCAGCACGTGCCGTTCGGCACCTACCAGACGCTGCGCCGTCCGGAGAGCCTGCTCGAGCAGTTCGGCCGGCCCGCCGAGCTCCTGGCCGGGACGGCGCTCGCGGGCAAGCCCGCGCACGTGACCGAGTTCAACAGCTCGTACCGGCCCGACAACCCGGTCCACGACACCGCGTTCAACGCCGCCTACCTCGCTCCGGTGCTGGCCGGCGGCGGAGACCTCGTCGACTCGTTCTCCTACTGGACGTTCTGCGACGTCTTCGAGGAGGAGAACATCCCCACCTCGATCTTCCACGGCGGCTTCGGGATGCTCGCGCACCGCCAGGTCAAGAAGCCGACCTACCACCTGTACGCGTTCATGGCGCGCATGGGGCGCGACGTCCTCGCGCGCGGCGACGACCACCTCGTGACGCGCGACGCGTCGTCGGGCCGGGTGGCCGTGCTCGCGTGGCAGCCCGTGGGCGGGACCGACGACCCGGCCGAGCCGGAGTCGCACACGCTGCGCCTGTCCGTTCCCGTCGGGGCCGTGGCCGCAGGGCCGGCGCCCGTGACGGCCTACGCCCACCGGTCCGAGGTCGACGACGAGTCGGGCAACGCGTTCACCGCGTGGCAGCGGCTCGGCCGCCCCGCCTCGCCGACGTTCCGCCAGCTCGACACGCTGCACGAGGCCGCCGAGCCCGTGCGCTCGCACGCCTCCCTGCCCGTCGTGGAGGGCCGCGTCGACCTCGTGCTCACGGTGGGTCGCCACGGGGTCACGCTCGTCGAGCTCGACCCCGTCGTCGACGAGACCCCCGCCTGGCTCGACGACGCCCGCATCCTCGGGCGCACCCCGGACGCCGAGGACGCGGGGCTACGGTGACCGCCATGAGCCCCGACGACGACGTCCGCCGCCCCGCGCCCCACGACCGCGACGCGTCCCCCGAGCGCCCGGGACCGCACGTCCCCGGCGACCTCGGGCACGGCGCGCTCGGCCGGCTCACCGCGGTCGTCTACTGGTTCGCCGTCGTCACCGTGCTGCTGGCGCTCGCGTGCGCGCCGACGATCGTCCTGCTGCTCCTGCTCGACCGGTCCTGGAGCAACGTGCTGCTCGGGGCGGTGTTCGCGATCCCGGTCGGTCCGGCGCTCTCCGCCGCGCTCTACACGATGCGAGACCGCGACCGCCTCGGGCGCGACGCCGACGCCGAGCTCGCGCCCGCGCGCTCGTTCGTGCGGGGCTACCGGCTCGGCGCGGCGGACGTGCTCCGCGTGTGGGCGCCCGCACTGGTCGTCCTCGGCATCATCGGGCAGGTCCTCGCGAACGCCGACGCCGCCGGCGTGAGCGGTGCGTACGCCGTCGTGCTCGCGGTCATCGCCGTCGCGGTCCTCACCTGGGCGCTGCACGCCGTCGCGATCGCGACCTTCTTCAACTTCCGCAGCCGCGACGTGGCGCGCCTCGCCGCCTACTACCTGGCCCGGTTCCCCGTCGTCTCGTTCGGCGTCGTGTCGCTCGTGGTCGTCGCGGGCGCCCTCGTCTGGGTGGGCACCGAGGTGCTGCTCGCGCTCGTCGGCGGCATCTGGGTGTGGTTCTGGTACCGCGGCGACCAGCGCCTGCTCGACGACGTCCGCGACCGCTTCACCACCCCCGACAACTGACTGGAGATCTCGTCCCATGACGCTCGCGCCCCCCAAGATCCCGTTCGGCGGCGACTACAACCCCGAGCAGTGGCCCCGCACCGTCTGGGACGAGGACTGGTGGGCGTTCGAGAAGGCGTCGATCGACACGGTGACCCTCGGGGTCTTCGCCTGGTCGTTCCTGCAGCCCGACGAGGACACCTACGACTTCACGCGCCTCGACGAGATCGTCGCGGAGGCCGTCGCGCACGACGCGACGATCGTCCTCGCGACCGCGACCGGTGCGATGCCGCCGTGGCTCGCGCACCGCTACCCGGAGGTCAACAGGACCGACTTCGAGGGCCGCCACCACGTCTACGGGCAGCGGCACAACTTCTGCCCGAGCTCGCCGGTGTTCCGGCGGCTGTCCGTCGCGCTGGCCGGACGGATCGCCGAGCGCTACGCGGGCACCGACGGGCTCGTCGCCTGGCACGTCGGCAACGAGTACGGGGGCGCGTGCTACTGCGACCACTGCGCCGCGGCGTTCCGGGTGTGGCTGCGCGAGCGCTACGGCACGCTCGAGCGCCTCAACGACGCCTGGAACGCGACGTTCTGGTCGCACCTGTTCTCCGACTGGGAGGAGGTCGTGCCGCCGAACGCCCTGAGCGAGCACTGGCGCGGGCCCCACCACACCGCCTTCCAGGGGATCACGCTCGACTACCGCCGGTTCATGTCCGACCAGCTCCTCGCGTGCTACCGGGCCGAGAAGGACGCGATCCGGGCCGTCGACCCCGTGACCCCCGTGACCACCAACTTCATGGGGATCTACCAGCCGATCGACTACCACCGGTGGGCGCCGCACCTCGACCTCGCGTCCTGGGACAACTACCCGCCCGGGATGCGCGAGCACGCGCGCATGGCGCTCGCGCACGACCTCATGCGCGGCCTCAAGGACGGTGCGCCGTTCTGGCTCATGGAGCAGACCCCGACCATCACCGCCTCGCGCGACGTCAACCCGGTCAAGCGGCCCGGTGTCATGCGGCTGTGGACCTGGCAGGCCGTCGCGCACGGCGCCGACGCCGCCCTGTTCTTCCAGATGCGGCAGTCGCGCGGCGCGTGCGAGAAGTACCACGGCGCCGTCCTCGACCACGCGGGCCGGACCGACACCCGGGCCTTCCGCGAGGTCGCCGGGCTCGGCGCCGAGCTCGCGACCCTCGGCGACGCCGTCGTGGGGGCGCGCACGCCGGCCCGCGTCGCGCTGGTGTTCGACTGGGACTCGTGGTGGGCCGTCGAGATGACCGACGGCTTCAACCGGCACGTGTCCTACGTGCAGACCGTGCTGCAGTACTACCGGGCGCTGTGGCAGGCGAACGTCGGTGTCGACGTCGTGCCCGTGACCGCCGACCTGTCCGGGTACGACGTGGTCGTCGCGCCGCTGCTGCACCTGCTCAAGGGCGACGTCGCGGCCCGCCTCGAGGACGTCGCGCGGCGCGGCGGGAGCGTCGTGTCCACGTTCTACGCGGGCCGCGTCGACGAGGACGACAACGCCTACCTCATGGACGCCCCCGGGCCGCTCGGCGCGCTGTTCGGGCTCCGGGTCGACGAGACCGACTCCGCCGAGCCCGGCGTCGCCAACCCCGTCACCCTCCGTTCCCCGGGCTCCGCCGCCGACGACGGCGCGGCGAGCCTGGTCGCGGACGCCGGCCTGGTCTTCGAGGTCGTCGTGCCGCAGGGGGCGGAGGTCGTCGGGACGTACGGCAGCGACTTCTACGCCGGGACGTCCGCGGTCACGCGGAACACGTTCGGGTCGGGCGACGGCTGGTACGTCGCCACGGGTCTCGATGACGCCGGGGTCGGGTGGGTCGTGGGCCAGGTCCTCGACCGGCACCGGCTCGTCGGGCCGTACGCCGACGTGCCGGACCTCGAGGTCGCCGTCCGCGAGCGGGACGGCGTGCGGACCGCGTTCCTCCTGCACCACGGGACCGGGGCCGTCGAGGTCCCGGCGTACACCGCGGGGACCGACCTGCTCACGGGCCGCGAGGTGCGCCGGGGCGACCCGCTGCGGCTGCAGCCGACGGACGTCGTCGTCCTGCGCGAGCGCCCCTGACCCGCGGCAGGACCCGCCGACGCCGGGCGACGGCGGGTCCTGTGCGCGGTGTCAGTGCGGGTAGCGGTTCGCGCCCGGGAAGGCCCCGCCGTCGGCGAGCGGGATGATGGCCGCCGCCTGGAGCGCGGGCGTCTGCATCTCCCAGTCGTCCCAGCCGGGGATGTAGCAGTACCCCGGCCCGGTGTAGGTGTGGGTGTTCGGGTTGATGTGGATGTGCCCGACGACGCAGATCGTCCAGGCCGTGCCGGCGTTGTCGACCACGGTGACGTACGTGTACGCCTGACGCGTGGCCTGGCTCCGTGCGGACGTGTTGACGTAGACCGACTGGGTGAAGTCGGCGGCGTTGACGGCGGCGATCGCGTCGTTGTCCGTGAACCCGGCGGGTCCACCGTTGGGGCACTTCGCGTTCCAAGGCATGATGCTCTCTTCTCTCGCTCGATGGATGGTGGGGGCAGGGCGGGTCAGCCGACGGCGCCGGTGCCGCGCTCGACGGCGCGCGTGGCACCCGGCCACACGCCGAACAGGTCGATGACGATCTGGCCGTTCGGGAACTGGCCGACCGGGGAGGGCCAGCTGAAGTGGTGGCGCTCGTCGCTGAACATGCCCTGGAACGACAGGTCGAGGGTGAGACCGGTGGCGCCGACCGGGATGCTGTTCATCATGGTCGTGCGTCCGCCCGAGACCTGGGCGCTCGTCTTGAGCACCTGGCCGTTGACGGTGTACGTCGCGGTGGCGTCCACGATGTACGTGCCGCCGTGCGAGTCGTCCAGGAGGATCGAGATCCCGGACAGGTTGTTGACCCACCCGAGGACGGGCGTCTGACCGACGAACGACGCGAACTGGTAGGCGATCGGCATGAGGTCGGTCGCGACGACGTTCGCCTCGGCGGGCCAGAGGTGCTGCTCGAACGCCGCGCTCGCCTTGGTCTGGGCGTACGACCCCTTCGCGTCGCCGCCCGCGTTGCCGGCCATCGTGTTCGTCGCGCCCACGGACCCGGTGATGGAGAACGAGGAGTTCTGCGACTGCGCTCCCAGGTTGAGGCCGCTGACGGCCATGAGGGCCTGGGTGATGACGCCGAAGCCCTGGGTGATCTGCCCGTTCTGGTACATCCCCGCGTTCTTGGCCTGCTGGACCAGCCAGTCGTTGTTCGCCGCGAGCTGGGTCAGGGGCGAGGTGAGGTACGCCTGGTTCGCGAGCAGGAACGTCGAGCTGAGCGATCCTTCGTGCCCGAACTTCCAGGTCATCTCGAGCCCCGCGTCGACCTTCGTCCCCGTGTCGGGGTCGGTGACCGAGCCGTTGAGGTTCACGGACGCCGACGACTGGGTGACGTCGGACGACTGCACCTTCCACTCGTTCGACGGCGAGGTCGTGGTGGCGACGTCCGCGTCCGGGAGCGTGGAGACGTACTGGAAGGCGCCGGTCGTCGGGGTCACGATCCCGACGGCGCCGGCGGCGACCTGTGCGTCGAGGCTCCAGTTGCCCCAGTACGACGGTTGCGTGTTGCGGAGCATCTGGGTGAATCCCAGGTTCCAGTTGGTGTTCATCGGTTCCCCCTTGCTGGGTGAGGTCGGCGCGCTCGGGCGCCTCGGACCTCCCAGTGGAGCGGGGCAGGCGCACGGCCCGGCGGGGTCCGCCGTCGGGTCGGCGTGCTCGTCGGGGCGCGCCCCCGCACGGCGTCCGCGCGTCCGCGTCGGGACGCACGCGCCGGGCTGCACGACGGCGTCGTCGGGACGTCGCCCGTGCGTCGGCCCGCAGGATCCCGCGGTTCCCGTGCCGCGCCTGCCACGCCGGAACGGGCCGGCGGGAATCCGCACGGCGGAACCGGACGCCCGCGCACCCGTCCGACGATCGGTGTCAGCGGCGTGTCGCCGGGGCGCACCGCGCACCCGGTCGGGCGAGTACGGTCCCGCGGCAGGAGGTGACCGCGCCGAGGTCGTCGACCGCCGGATCCGCCGGTGCCCGCGGCGGTCTCGCGTGACACGCCCGCACGACGAACTCACGCGAGGCCGCGCGGGTCGCGCCTAGCATGCGGTTATGCGTCCTGAGCCCGCTCGTGACCTTGGCGCCGCCCCGGCGATCCGGTCCGAGTGAGCCCCGACGGACACCTGGGAGCCCGGCTCGAGCTCCGGCTCATCGGTCCCTTCCAGGTGCGGGTCGAGGGGCGCGTGCGTCTCCTGCCGCACAGCGTCGAGCGCGTGCTCGCCCTGGTCGCGCTCGTCGGGCCCCTCGCGCGGTCTCACGCGAGCGCGCTCCTGTGGCCCGACGCGGCCCCGTCGCGGGCCGGGGCGAACCTCCGAGCGGCGCTGTCGCGGCTCGCGGACGTCGCCGCCGGCTTCGTGCACGTCTCCGGGGAGGTGCTGGCGCTCGCCGAGGAGGCGACGCTCGACCTCGAGACCGCGCTCGCGTGGATCAACGCGACCATCTACGACACGACGTTCCCCGCGACGAGCGCGCCGCCGTCGTGGATCGGGCGCACGCTCCTGCCCGGGTGGGAGGACCGCTGGCTCGAAGCCCCCAACGAGCGGCTCCAGATGCTCGAGGCGCAGGCGCTCGCGACCGCGGCCGAGCAGCTGCTCGCCGCCGGGCACCCGGACGAGGCACTCCCGTACGCGCTCGCCGCGGTCGACGTGCAGCCGTGGTCGGAGAGCGCGAACCGACTCACGGTGGAGATCCACGCGCGCCGTGGCGACCCGAGCAACGCGCTCCGGCACTACCGGCGGTTCCGCCGCGTCCTCGAGGAGGAGCTCGGCGTCGAGCCCGGCCCCGACATCCGGGCGGCGATCCGTCAGCTGTACCCGTTCGGGAACCCGCTCGTCGAGTCCGAGGCGCGCCCGCCGCTGGCGTAGCGGCGGGCCGCCTCGGTCCGCCCGAACCCGTCAGTACAGCGGCCCGCCCCGCTCGTCCGGCACGCCGGAGTGTCGCCAGAAGTAGGTGCGCACCTGGTCGCGCCACTCGCCCGCGCTGCGGACCTGCTCGGCCAGCAGCGTGCGCACGCGGTCGAACAGGTCGGGCTCGACGAGCCCGCGGGCGTCCTCCCAGCGCCGCGCCATCTCCTCGGTGCGCGCGGCGCCGTCGGTGTGGGTGTCGTAGACGTGCTGGACGACCGTCTTTCCCGAGCGGAGCACGTGCGTGTACGGCACGTGGTGGAAGAACAGGAGCAGGTCGTCCGGGCAGGTGTCGAGCGACTCGTACGTCGAGGCCCACGGCTCCGGGTACTGCGCGCTGTAGCCGGTGCCCGACGCGCGGGTCCGGTCGACGCCGATGCCGTCGCGGTCCGCGAAGTGGTACGTGCCCCAGGGGGAGTACTCGTAGAAGTCCACGCCCGGCCCGTAGTGCCCCGGTCCGACCATGAAGCACACCCCGAGCGGGGCGGTGTACTGCTCGTAGGTCGCACGCGACCCGAGCAAGAGGTCGCGCAGGACGTCCCGCACGCGCGGGTCCGCGCCGGGAAACGTGAGCCCGACCCACTCGTCGAGCAGGTCCTCCGGCGAGAGCGTCGGGTCCCAGGCGAGCCGCCCGAAGCCGTACAGGTTCGCCTGGGCGAGCGGGTGCCCGGTCCAGAACCGGTCGTCACCGACGTTCGACACGGCGACGACGTCCCGCGCGACGTCGGACACCGTCCGGCCGTCGGCCCACGGCTCCCAGCCGAGGATCTCGGACCACTGCTCCGGGAGGTAGTACACGTGCTTCTGCTGGCCCGTGTACTCCTGGGTGACCTGGAGCTCGAGCGCCAGGTGCGTCTGCGGCATCGCGGCCAGCATCGGGGAGATCGGCTCGCGCACCTGGAAGTCGAGCGGCCCGAACTTCACCTGCACGACGACGTTCTCGTCGAACTTCCCGTCGAGCGGCGTGAAGTGGTCGTAGGCCGCGCGGGCGCGGTCGGTCTTGCGGTCGCGCCAGTCCTGGTGGTGGTTGTACACGAACGCCCGCCAGTGGACCGTGCCGCCGTACGGGGCCAGGGCCCGCGCGAGCACGTTGGCGCCGTCGGCGTGGTCGCGCCCGTACGCGAACGGCCCCGGCTGTCCCTCCGAGTCGGCCTTGACGACGAACCCGCCGAAGTCGGGGATCGCGTCGTAGACGCGGGCGACCGCGTCGGCCCACCAGTCCGCGACGGCGGGCTCGAGCGGGTCGCACGTCCCCAGGCCGCCGAGCGTCATCGGCGCCGCGAAGCTCACCGCCAGGTGGACCCGGACGCCCCACGGGCGGAACGCGTCCGCGAGCCGGACGACGTCGCCCAGCCGGTCCGTGAGCAGCCGCGCCTCGGTGCGGTGCACGTTGACGTTGTTCACGGCCACGCGGTTCACGCCCGACGCCGCGAGCAGCCGCGCGTACGCGCCGACCCGGGTCAGGTCGTCGCGGACCGCGCCGGCCGCGTAGAAGATCGATCCGCCCGCGTACCCGCGCTCGACCTGGCCCATGACGTCGTGGACGTCGACGTTGTCCCAGTGGTCGAGCATGCGCACCGCGTGCGCGGGGGCGTGCGTGCTCGCCGGGAGAGCGTCGTCGAACGCGCGCTCGCCGAGCCGCACCACGTGGAAGAACGCGTAGAGGAGCCCGGCCTCGTCGCCGGCGGTGACGCGCGTCGTGCCGTCCTGCCGGGCGATCGCGAAGCCCTCCGGGGGCAGGCCGGCGTCGGGGTCGACCGCGAGGACGAGGTCGGCGCCGGCGTCGGCGCGGGCGTCGGCGAGCCGGCCGCCGGACCGCTCGACGGCGGCGCGGACCTCCGCGACGACCGTCGCCGCGAGCCCGGCGGCGTCGTCGGCGCTCGCGTCCACCACGATGACCCGGCGGCCCAGCGGCGCGAACGCGTCGTCGGGCAGCCAGGCGGTGTGCCAGGGTTGCGTGCTCACCAGTCGTGCACCGTCCCGTCCTTGAGGCGGTTCACCGGCAGGTACGCCGGCTGGTACGCGTAGGTGTCGGCCGCGGCGTCGTCGTACGTGACGCCCAGGCCGGGCTGCTCGCCGGGGTGCAGCAGGCCGTCCGTGAACGTGAAGGTCTGCTGGAAGACCTCGTTCGTGCGGGCGCCGTGCTGCATGTACTCCTGGATCCCGAAGTTGTGGATCGCGAGGTCGAGGTGCAGCGCGGCGGCCATCCCGACGGGCGAGATGTCGGTCGGCCCGTGGATGCCGGACTTGATCTGGTACTGGGCCGCGAAGTCGAGGATCTTGCGCAGCGCCGTGATGCCGCCCGTGTGCGTGACGGCGGACCGGACGTAGTCGATGAGCTGCTCGCGGATGATCGTCTGGTAGTCCCAGACGGTGTTGAAGACCTCGCCGATGGCGAGCGGCGTCGTCGTGTGCTGGCGGACGAGGCGCAGGGCCTCCTGGTTCTCGGCGGGCGTGCAGTCCTCGAGCCAGAACAGGTCGTAGGGCTCGAGCGCCTTGCCGAGCTTCGCGGCCTGGATCGGGGTCATGCGGTGGTGGCCGTCGTGCAGGAGCGGGAGCTCGGGGCCGAACTCGTTGCGGACCGCCTCGAACACGCCGGGGACGTGCCGCAGGTAGGAGCGGGTGTCCCAGTCCTCCTCGGCGGGGACGATCGTGCGCTGGGCCGGCTCGTAGTCGTAGCGCGCACCCGTCGACGTCCGCTGCGCCGCGACGCCGTAGACCGCGTTGAGGCCGGGCACCGACGTCTGCACGCGGATCGCCTGGAAGCCCTCGTCGAGGTGGTGGCGGATCGAGTCGAAGAGCTCGGGCAGGTCGCGGCCGGACGCGTGGCCGTAGGCGAGCGCTCCCGTCCGGGACGCGCCGCCGAGGAGCTGGTAGAGCGGCAGGCCCGCGACCTTGGCCTTGATGTCCCACAGCGCGACGTCGACGGCGGCGATCGCGGCCATCGTCACCGGGCCGCGGCGCCAGTACGCCCCGCGGTACAGGTACTGCCAGGTGTCCTCGATCCGGTGCGCGTCCCGCCCGATCAGCAGCGGCGCGACGTGGTCCTTGAGGTAGGACGCGACCGAGAGCTCACGCCCGTTGAGCGTCGCGTCCCCGAGCCCGACGACGCCGTCCTCGGTGGTCAGGCGCAGCGTGACGAAGTTGCGGTCGGGGCTGGTGACGAGCACCTCGACGGTGCGGATGGCGGTGCCGGTGGTCATGCGTTCTCCAGACGGTGTGCGACGGCATCTCTCCCGCTGAGTGCGTAGTTCTTGTGCGACACGCCGGGCGGGTCGCACAAGAAC
>NZ_JBHUWD010000047.1:0-30018 GCF_042670205.1 Luteimicrobium sp. NPDC057192
GTAGCGCGGAGTCCGTGCTACCTCGGGCGAGAAGCGCTACCTCGCGCGCGGGGTCGGCGTCTCAGCGGTTCTTCGACGCCTTCTGCAGCGCCTTCTCGCTGATCGGCGCCCGGCCGGTCGCACGCTCCTCGCGGTAGTAGGCGCGCGCCTCGTCCTGCCGCTCCTTCTCGATGCCGGTCGCGATCTCGGCGCGCAGGTGCGCGGGGCCGTAGCCGAACGCGTCGACGAGGTCCTGCACGTGCGGGCGCAGCCGGCGGACGAGGCGGTCGAGGTAGCCCGTCACGGTCCGCGCGCGCTGCGCGGAGAGGCGCCCGTTGACGACGTACCAGCCGATCTCGCGCTCGACGAGCGACAGCCCGTAGGCGTCGCGGACCCAGGTGAGGACCTGGCGGGTGCCGGCGTCCTCGACGCTCGCGAGCGCGCGGGTGAACGCCTCCCACTTGAGCAGGTGGCCGTACGCGCGCGAGACCTCGACGAGCTCGTGCTGGTGCTCGTTGAACAGGTCGAACGCGGCCTGCGGGTCGAGCTTCGACGCCGGCCGGAGCGCGGCGCCGAGCTCGGCGACGGCGACGTGGACGCGGTCGGCGAGGAGCTCGCGCTGCGTCTCCTCGGACCGCAGGTGCCCAGCGGCCCGACGCGCGGAGCCGGCGTCGGAGATCGCCTGGACCGCGCGGTTCAGGCCGCTGCCGTGCAGCGCCGAGTCGGCGGCGCGGGCCGCGACGAGCTTCGCGATGTCGCCCGCGCTCGCGCCCTTGAACTGCTTCGCGTAGTCGCCGAGGAGCCGCTTGCCGACGAGCTGCAGGAGGACGGTGTTGTCGCCCTCGAACGTCGTGTAGACGTCGAAGTCGGCGCGCAGCTGGGTGAGCCGGTTCTTCGCGATGAAGCCGGCGCCGCCGCAGGCCTCACGCGCCTCGAGGAGCGTGTCCATCGTGAACCAGGTGGACGTCGCCTTGAGGGCGGCGGCCATGGTCTCGAGGTCCTCGCGCGTCTCCGGGGTGTCCTTGCGGCCCGAGAAGACGTCGTCGAACAGGGCGAGCAGCTCCTCGTGCGCGAAGCTCATCGCATACGTCTCGGCGATCCGCGGGATCAGCCGGCGCTGGTGGCGGCCGTAGTCGAGCAGGACGACCTCGTCGAGGCCCGCGCCCGCGAACTGGCGGCGCTCGTTCGCATACCGGACGGCGATCGCGAGGGCCATCTTGGAGACCACGCCGGACGCGCCGTCGAGCGACACGCGCCCCTGGACGAGCGAGCCGAGCATGGTGAAGAACCGGCGGCCCGGGCTCTGGATCGAGGACGTGTAGCTGCCGTCCTCGGCGACCTGGCCGTAGCGCGCGAGGAGGTTCTCGCGCGGGACCCGCACGTGCGTGAAGTGCAGGCGGCCGTTGTCGATGCCGTTGAGCCCGCCCTTGAGGCCGTCGTCCTCGCCGCCGACGCCGGGCAGGAACCCGGCCGCGCGCCCGTCGGGCCCGACCTCGCGGATGGGCACGTAGAACGCGTGCACGCCGTGGTTCACGCCCTTGCTCACGAGCTGCGCGAAGACGACGGCGGCGACGCCGTCGCGGCCCGCGTTGCCGAGGAACTCCTTCCACGCCCCGCGGAACGGGGTGTGGAGGTCGAACTCGCCGGTCTCGGGGTCGTAGGTGGCGGTCGTCCCGACGGACGCCACGTCGGAGCCGTGGCCGATCTCCGTCATCGCGAACGCGCCGGGCACGGCCAGGTTCATCGCGCCCGGGAGCAGGCGGTCCTGCTGCTCGGGCGTGCCGAGGTGCAGGATCGCGGCGCCGAACAGGCCCCACTGGACGCCCGACTTGATCTGGAGCGACAGGTCCGCGACCGCGAGCTCCTCGAAGCCCGCGATGTTGCCACCGGGCGAGTCCTCGCCGCCGAGGCGCGCGGGGAACGCGCGGAGCACGTGGCCACCTTCGACGAGCAGCTTGAGCTGGCCGAAGACCCGCTCGCGCTGGCCCTCGAGCGGGAGGCTGTCGTCGCGGACGATCCGCTCGTCGGTCGCGGCGGCGCGCGACTTCGTGCGGATGTCGGCCCACTGCCCGAGCAGCAGTCGGGACAGCGCGTCGACGTCGACGCGACCCGACTCGGGGGCGCCGGCGTCGAGCGCGGGGACCTGCTCGGTCTCCGGCGCCGGGACGACGGGCTCCTCGGGGGGAACGGCGGCGGGACGCACGTCGGTGGCGGTCATCGGGACTCCTTCGCGATGGACTTCGGCCGGGAGGCGGTGCGGCTCGCCGCGGTCACGCCCTCCCACAGCCAGGTCGTGATCTGCTCGGCGAGCGCGTCGCGGTCGGGGACGCCGGGCTGGCCGCGGCGCGCCAGCCACCACTCGCCCGTGCCGCGGACGAACGACGACTGCCCGGTCGCCCAGGCGGACGCGGCGACCTCGTCGAGGCCGAGCTCGCGCACCGCGGGCACACGCATGAGCTCGTCGATCTCGTCGATGAACGTCGTGAGCGGCGGACGCCCGTCGCCCGTGATGCGGGGCCCGGCGTCGGACCCGATGATCGAGCCCGTGCGCGTCACGAAGTAGTAGACGTTCGGGGAGTGCTCGATCATCGCGAGGTAGGTGTCGACCATGGCCGCGATGCCGTCGCGCAGGGACTCGGCCGAGTGGAGGGCCTGGTCGAGCGCGTCGCGGATCTCGGCCACGACCTGCGCGCCGACCGCGATCTGCAGGCCTACCTTGTCCTCGAAGTAGCGGTAGATGATGGACTTGGAGGTACCGGCGAAGGCGGCGATCTCTTCCATCGAGACGTCGGAGCCCTTGCGGTGCACCGCCTTGCGGGTCGCGTTGACGAGCGCGGCTCGTCGCGCGGCACGGTGGTCGTCCCACCTGGTGGAGCGGCCGTCGGTGCTGGCCGGCTCGGCCGCCTGATCCGGTGTGGGCTCGTGGGGAGCCTCCAGCGAGGAGGACTGCGTCGTTGCACTCACGAGACTGACAGTATCAGGTACTGTGAGTCTTGGACATCCGAGCATTCCGAGCAACGAGGCGAGAGGACCCCCGATGTCACCCCGCAAGACCACCCCGGCCCAGCCCACCAGCACCTCCGCGACGGCACCCGCTGTCCGCGACGCGGTGATCGTCGGCGGCAACCGCATCCCCTTCGCCCGCGCCGGCTCGGCGTACCGGTCGGCGTCGAACCAGGAGATGTTCACCGCGGCGCTCGAGGGGCTCGTCGCCCGCTTCGGCCTGCAGGGCGAGCGCCTCGGCGAGGTCGTCGGTGGCGCCGTCCTCAAGCACTCGCGCGACTTCAACCTCGTGCGCGAGTCCGTCCTCGGCTCGTCGCTCGACCCCGCGACCCCCGCCTACGACCTCCAGCAGGCGTGCGCGACCGGCCTCGAGGCGACCATCGCCGTCGCGAACAAGATCCGCCTCGGCCAGCAGGACTCCGGGGTCGCCGGCGGCACCGACACCGTGTCCGACGCGCCGATCGCGGTGAGCGAGGGCCTGCGCCGCGTCCTCCTCGAGGCGCAGCACGCCAAGACCACGCAGGCGCGCCTCAAGGCGTTCGCCAAGCTGCGCCCGGCGGACCTCAAGCCGAACCCGCCCAGCACCGACGAGCCGCGCACCGGCCTGTCGATGGGCGAGCACCAGGCCATCACGACGGCGCAGTGGGGCATCTCGCGCGAGGCCCAGGACGAGCTCGCGCTCGCGAGCCACCAGAACCTCGCGGCCGCCTACGAGGCCGGTTTCTTCGACGACCTCGTCACCCCGTTCCGCGGACTGTCGCGCGACAACAACCTGCGCACCGACAGCTCCATGGAGAAGCTCGCGAAGCTTAAGCCGGTCTACGGCAAGACGCTGGCAGGCTCCGAGCCGAGCATGACCGCGGGCAACTCGACGCCCCTGACCGACGGCGCATCGACCGTCCTGCTCGCGAGCCGCGAGTGGGCGGCGGAGCGCTCGCTCCCCGTCCTCGCGAAGGTCGTCGACGCCGAGACCGCGGCCGTCGACTTCGTCCACGGCGCGGAGGGCCTGCTCATGGCCCCCGCGTACGCGGTGCCGCGCCTGCTGGCCCGCAACGGCCTGACGCTCGGCGACTTCGACTTCGTCGAGATCCACGAGGCGTTCGCGTCGACCGTCCTGACCATCCTCGCCGCATGGGAGGACGACACGTTCTGCCGCGAGCGCCTCGGCCTCGACGCGCCGCTCGGCAAGGTCGACCGGTCGGTCCTCAACGTGCACGGCTCGTCGCTCGCGGCGGGCCACCCGTTCGCCGCGACCGGCGGGCGCATCGTCGCGACCACCGCGAAGATGCTGTCCCAGCGAGCCGCGGAGACCGGCAGGCCGGCCCGTGCCCTGATCTCGGTCTGCGCGGCTGGCGGCCTCGGCGCCACCGCGATCCTCGAGAGCGCGTGACCGACGATTCTGCCGCGAGGAACACAAGGAGCACCGTGACCGACACCTATCTGCGCCTCGTCAACAGCGGCGTCACCAAGAAGCTCGCGAAGCAGCTCGGGCTCCCCCGGCCCGCGGTGCTGCGCCGCTACGAGCCCGGCCAGCCCCTCGTGACCGGGCCGGTGCTCGTGCTGGGCCGTGGCGACAGCCTGCCGCCCGCGTCCGACGCCGCACCGACGTCCCCCGACGCCGACGCCGTCGCCCGGCTCCTGACCGGCTGGGGCCTCGACGTCCGCCGCCACCCGAGCCAGCTCGAGGACGGCGGCCGCTGGGCCGGCGTCGTCGTGGTGCTGACGGAGGCCGAGACGCCCACGGACCTGTCCGGGCCGATGCTCGCGCTCGGCTCGACACTGCGCCGGATCGCGCCCAGCGGACGCATCGTCACGGTGTCCCGCGCCGCCACGCCCGACGACGGTCCCGCGCTGTCCGCGGTCCGCGTCGGGATCGACGGGGTGCTCCGGTCCGTCGCGAAGGAGCTGCGCGCGGGCGCGACCGGGAACGGCGTCGTCCTCGCGGGCGACGCGACGCTCGACGGGCCGTCGGTCGCCGGGCTGCTGCGCTTCTTCCTGTCGAGCAAGAGCGCGTTCGTCGACGGGCAGCTCGTCACGGTGTCGTCGGACGCGGGCGTGCTGCCCGGTGCCGACGGGGCCTGGGAGAAGCCCCTCGACGGCAAGGTCGCGGTCGTCACCGGGGCCGCCCGCGGCATCGGGGCCGCGATCGCGAAGGTGCTCGCGCGCGACGGCGCGACCGTCGTCTGCGTCGACGTGCCCGCCGCCGGGGACGCGCTCGCGAAGGTCGCCAACCAGGTCCGCGGCACCGCCCTCCAGCTCGACATCACCGCCCCCGACGCGGGCGACCGCCTGCTCGCGCACGCGCTCGAGCGGCACGGGCACCTGGACGTCGTCGTGCACAACGCCGGGATCACGCGCGACAAGCTGCTCGCGAACATGACGCCCGACCGGTGGGACTCCGTGGTCGCGGTGAACATCGCGGCGCAGCTGCGGATGAACGAGCAGCTCCTCGCCTCCGGGAAGCTGGCCGAGGGTGCGCGGATCGTGTCGCTCGCGTCGACGTCGGGCATCGCGGGGAACCGCGGCCAGACGAACTACGCGGCCTCCAAGGCCGGCGTGATCGGCATGGTCCGAGCCACCGGGCCGCTGCTCGCCCCCACGGGCGGGACCGTCAACGCGGTCGCGCCCGGATTCATCGAGACCGAGATGACGGCGAAGATCCCCGCGCTCACGCGGCAGGTCGCCCGGCGCCTCGACTCGCTCCAGCAGGGCGGCCTGCCCGTCGACGTCGCGGAGACCATCGCGTTCCTCGCGTCGCCCGTCGCGGGCGGCGTGAACGGTCAGGTCGTGCGCGTGTGCGGGCAGAACCTGGTGGGCCAGTGAGCGCAGGCGCACCGGGCGGCCCGGACCGCAGGACGGTCACGCTCGACGCCGTCCCCCGGCTCGGCGGGCTCTACGCCCGCGGGCTCGCGGGGTCGGTCACGCGGATGCGGCCGGCGCGCGGAGAGCCCGTCCTGCCGGACGTCGCGCTGCGCGTCGCGGGCGTCGACACCGGGGACGTGGGGCTGCGCGAGCGGCTCGCGTCGTACGGGCGTCTGGTCGGGGAGCCCGCGTCCGACGTGCTGCCCGCCGGCTTCGTCCACGTGCTCGCGTTCCCCGTCGCGACGGCGCTCATGACGCGCGACGACTTCCCGCTCCCCCTGCTCGGCATGGTGCACCTCGCCAACACGGTGCGGGTGGCGCGGCCCGTCGTCGTCGGCGACGTGCTGGAGGTGCGCGCCTGGGCGCAGGACCTGCGGCCGCACCGCCGGGGCGCGCAGGTGGACCTCGTGACCGAGGTGCGCACCGACCCCGCCGACGACGCGCCCGCGTGGCGCGGCGTGTCGACCTACCTCGCGAAGGACGTCACGGTCCCGGCCACCGCCGAGTTGTCCGAAGCTCACGGGGGTATACCCCCGCGAGGTTCTGACAACTCGCGTCAGCACCCGCTGCCGACTGGGCGGTGGACCCTCGACGCCGCGACCGGGCGCCGGTACGCCGCCGTCTCGGGTGACCGGAACCCGATCCACCTGTCGGCGCTGTCCGCGAAGGCGCTCGGGTTCCCGCGCGCCATCGCGCACGGGATGTACACCGCCTCGCGCGCCCTCGCCGGGGTCGCTCGCGAGCGGGGCGACGCCTACGACTGGTCCGTCGAGTTCGCGCGGCCCGTGCTCCTGCCGGGCGTCGTCGACGTCTCCGTCCGGCCCGACGGCGCCCGCTGGGTCTACGAGGGCTGGGACGCACGGAAGGGCGCGACCCACTTCACGGGCTCGGTCGTCCCGCGGGGCTGACGGTCGACGGCTCCGCGTCGTCGCCGCCGACCGCGGCCCCGTCGAGGGTGGGGCTGACCCCGTCGTCCAGCCGCGCCGCGGGTCCCGGGACGAGCAACAGCCGTGGGTCGGGCTGCGCGTCCGTGAGCGCCTTCGGAAGCACGCCCTCGACGTAGACGACGTCATTCACGGGTTCGTAGCCGTACCCGCCCGACACGTTCTCGCCCGAGTCGCCAGCCTCCCGGAACGTGTCGCCGACCTGCCGCTTGAGGGCGGCGACCGACGCCGCGGTGAACCTGCTCTGCTCGAAATGCACCCAGAGCGGCCCGACGGTCCGGTCGACCGGCACCTCGCGGTCGGCGGGCACCCGCACGAGCACCGTCGCCTCGCCGGTGTAGGCGTACCCCAGGTCGTGCGCGGCGTGCGCCACGCGGGCGAGCGCCCGGAGGTCGTCGCTGTCGCCGACGGTCCGCGTCCAGGTCGGCGACGGGAGTGCCGGGGCCGGGGACGACGCCGGGGCCGCCGCCGCTGAGGACGCGGCCGGTTCCACCGTCGCGCCGGGCCCGGAGGCACAGCCGGTCAGGACGAGCCCCGACGCCACACCGACCGTCACCAGGACCGACGCACGTACCAGGCGACGTCCCGAGCGGGACCGAGGGGACCGACCGCAGGGCTCCATACCGCGTACACGCACGACCGGGCCCAAAGGTTGCGTGACGAGGGCGCCGAGGCTCGGGGACGTCACGCGCTGAGGTGGCGGACCTGCGGCCAGACGCTCGCCCACGAGCCGGCCGGCCGCTCGCAGACCCGGACCGCGCCGCCCTGCTCCTCGTTGTCGACGTCGTCGCCGTTGTCGACGTGCGCGACGACCCGGCAGCCCTGCGCCCAAGCGGGGACCACGTCGTAGCCGACCAGGACGAACGGCCCGGTCGAGCCCTCCGGGTGGCCCCAGTCCGCGTAGCCGTTGTGCCCCGAGTACACGGGCACGGACGACCCGTACCAGTCCAGCGCCCCCGCCTCGCCGTAGTTCGCGGCGACGACGGCGGTCGCCCCGGCCGCTCGGGCGGCGTCGTCGACGGTGCGCACGAAGGCGGGCCAGCCGATCATCTCGGCCTGGTCCTCGTTGATCCCGGAGTAGAACGACGCCCCGAACGCGTGAGGCGACAGGATCGGGAGCCCCGCCGGCCAGAACGGGATCGCCACGAGTGCGACGACGGCACCCATCGCCACGAGCGAGCGCCGGCTTCGGCGCTCGGCCAGCCCGCAGCAGCCGGCGGCGACCAGCACGGGCACGAGCCCGGTCAGGTAGTAGGCCTTGCCACCGGTGGCGAGGAAGAACACGACGAGCAGGGCGAACGCCCACGCGAACGGCCGGGCCGTCGCGAGCGCCGGCACCCGCCAGAGCCGGACGAGCCCGTACACCCAGATCGCGGCCACGACCGGGCTGAAGAGGACCACGAGCAGCCCGACGAACGCGAGGCGCTCGCCGAGCGTGCCGTACTCGGCGTTGATGTCGCTCGCGAGGGTCAGCTGCGGCCAGCCGTGCGAGGCCTGCCAGAGCAGGTTGGGCAGCCACAGGACGAGCGCGATCCCGCCGCCCGCCCACAGCCACGGCGACCGCAGGTGGTGCCGGGTCGCGGGGACGACCGCAACGCCGGCGAGCAGCGCGCCCAGCAGGAACACGACGGTGTTCTTGTCCTCGAGACCCACGCCCGCGACCGCCCCGACGGCCAGCCAGAGCCTCGGGCGGTCCCGCCGCAGCGTCACCAGCGCCGCGTACACGACGGCCGCCCAGAAGAACGCATCGACGGACGCAGTCGAGAGCATGTGCCCGAGGACGACCGTCACGACGCCGGTCCCCGTCGCGACGACGGTCAGCACCTGCGCGGCGACCCCGCCGCCAAGCTCGCGCGCCGACAGACCCGCCAGCACGACGACACCCGCCAGCGCCAGCGCGGCCGGCACGTGCAGCGCGGCGACCGACCCGGGCGCGACGAGCGTCGCGAGCCGCGCGATCGCCGGGGTCAGGGGCGGTTGGTCGGGATAGCCCCAGGCGAGGTGGCGCCCGGCCTCCGCGAAGTACAGCTCGTCGCGGTGCGGCCCGTAGCGCCCCGCGTCGACGAGGAGCGCCGCGAGCAGCAGCGCGACCACGACCAGCACCGGACCCCACGCGACGGGCGGCACGGCGCGCGCACCGGCGCGACGTCGCTCCGGCGTCGTGCGGGTCGTCGCTGCGGGGGCCGCGGCCCCCTCCCCTGCCACGACCGCGAGCGTAGCGCCGGGGCCGCCCCCGGGACAGCGTCGTCGACCGGGGCGACCGTCGTCCGGTGTCACCGCCGCGTGCCACCCTGTCCGTCATGCCCTTCGTGCTGGAGCCCGAGTCCTACGTCGACGACGTCACCCTCGAGGGAGACGACCTCACCGGGCAGGACGGCACCGACGCCCGGATCGACGGCTGCACGTGGCGCGGCGTCCGGCTCGACGAGGTCGTCCTGCGCCGCGGCCGCCTCAGCGACACCACGCTCGACACGGTGAGCGCCACGACGCTCGACGTCACGACGGGCGACTGGCTGGACGTGGTCGTGCGGGACTCGCGCCTCGGCGGCGTGCAGGCCTTCGACGCCGACTGGCGCCGGGTCACGGTGCAGGGCGGCAAGGTCGACTACCTCAACCTGCGTGACGCGCGGCTCGCGGACGTCACCCTCGACGGCGTCACCGTGGGCGAGCTCGACCTCACGGGCGCCCGGACCAAGGGCCTCGTGCTCCGCGACGTCGCGGTCCGCGAGCTGGTGATCGACCGTGCCACGCTCACGGGCGCCGACCTCACCGGGCTCGCGACGGGCGCGCTGCGGGTCCTGCGCGGCGTGGCCGGGCTCCGCGGCGCCCGCATCACGGGGCCGCAGGCGCTCGACCTCCTGCCGGCGCTCGCCGACCACGTGGGGCTCGTCGTCGAGGACTGACGCCACCACGCGCCCGTCGAGGTCAGGCGGGCGCGAGCCGAGCCTCGAGCCCCGCGCGGACGGCGGGCCACTCGTCGGCGAGGACCGAGAAGTAGACGGTGTCGCCCCTCGTCCCGTCGCCGGCCACGCGGTGCGACCGCAGCACGCCCTCGCGCACGGCACCGAGCCGCCCGATCGCCGCGAGCGACCGCGCGTTCCGGGAGTCCGCGCGCAGCGCGACCCGCGCGAGACCCCAGACGTCGAACGCCTGCGTGAGGAGCAGCAGCTTCGCCGCGGGGTTCGTAGGCCCGCCCCACCACGACCGCCCGTAGAGGGTGCCGCCGATCTCGACGCGCCCCTGGTCCGGGACGAGGTCGTAGAACGACGTCGTCCCGCGGAACTGCCGGTCGTCCTGCCCGACGACGGCGAACACCACCTTCCCGGGCGCCGTCACCGACGCGTGGATCCAGTCGCGCACGGCGTCCTCGTCCTGCGGGACCGGGCTCGTGAAGCCCTGCCACGCCGCGGCGTCGACGAGGGCGAGGAGCGCGGGCGCGTCGTGGGCCCTGAGCGGCCGGAGCTCGATCCCGTGCCCGGTGAGAGTGAGGTCGTGGTCCACCGGGTCATCCCACCATGCCGGGTCCCGTCATTGGCGGCCCGTCCGCCACGGGCACGCGCGCCGTCACCACGAAGCCGCCGTCCGGCGCGGGACCCGCGCTGAGCTCCCCGCCCAGCCCGGCCACCCGGTCGCGCAGGCCGTCGAGGCCGCGGCCACCCCCGGCCACCGGCGGGGGCGACCCGACCGCGGGGCCGTGGGACCGCACCGCCACGGAGACGCCGGCGTCGCCGACGCTCAGCTCGACGGTCGTGCGCGAGCCCGCGGCGTGCTTGACGGCGTTCGTCAGCCCTTCCTGGACGACCCGGTAGAGAGCCAGCTCTGCGGCGGGCCCGAGGTGGGTGCCGGCAGCCCGGCCCGCGGCGCCGTCGTCGACTAGCTCGACGTCCTGGCCCGAGCGGCGCGCCGTCTCGACCAGCTCCCGGAGGCCGGCGAGCCCGGGGCCGCCGGCGCCGGCCGTCCCGCTCGCGTCGCCCGCGTCGAGCAGGCCCAGCAGCTGCCGCAGCTCGGCGAGCGCCTGGCGGCCCGTCCCGCTGACCGCGACGAGGCTCTCGCGCGCCCGGTCGCGGACGGGGGCGTCGTCGGGCGCGCCGGGCCGCAGCAGGACCTGGGTGGCGTCCGCCTGCACGACCATGGCCGTGACGTGGTGCGTCACGACGTCGTGCAGCTCGCGGGCGAGCCGGACGCGCTCGTCGACGACCGCCGCGGCTGCCTCGCGCCGGCGCCGCTCGGTCTCGGCCGCCGCACGCCACCGCATCCACGACCCGGCGCCCCAGCACAGCACGAGGACGAGCGCGAACGACACGAAGTCGACGAGATGGTCCGGCGACCCGCGGCCGTCAGCCACGACGCAGAGAGCCACGTAGGCGACGGCCGCGGCCGTCGCGACCACGGTGCGGCGGCGCTCCCGGTACGCGCCCGCGCTGTACAGGGCGACGAGGAGACCGAGCGAGGCGACGGTCGGCGGGTACCCGATCGTCTGGTCGACCGCGAAGGCGGCACCGACGACGACCAGGCTCGCCGCGGGCCGCGTGCGCCGCAGCACGAGCGGCAGCGTCTGGAGCAGGACGAGGAGCACCCGCAGCGCGCCGGCCCGGTGCTCGGGGAGCTCGGCGAACGCGATGCCCTGCTGCGCGACCCCCGGGACGTACGCCGCGACGGCGAGCGCGAGGGCGAGCGGCGCGTCGCGCACGGTGACGGGCCAGGTCCGCCACCGGTCCCGCAGGACGCCCACGGCCCCACGCACCCGCCCTCCGGTACGCTCCCCCACGTTCACGCGGTCACCCTACTCAGGTGGCCGGCCCCGACCCGGGAGCGTCCATGACCGACCCCGACCGTCCCGTCCGTGTGCTCGTCTGCGACGACCAGGCCCTGGTCCGCGCCGGGTACGCCACGATCTTCACGGGGTACGGGTTCGACGTCGTCGGCGAGGCGGCCGACGGCGCCGCCGCGGTCCGGCTGGCACGCGAGCTGGAGCCGGACGTCGTCGTGATGGACGTCCACATGCCCGGGGTCGACGGGATCGAGGCGACCCGGCTCCTGGCCGGTCCGGACGCCACGTCGCCCGCGAAGGTGCTGGTCGTGACGACGTTCCACACCGACGAGAACGTGTACGAGGCGTTGCGCGCGGGCGCGAGCGGGTTCCTGCTCAAGGACGCCACGCCGGACCAGCTCGTCGAGGGCGTCCGCACGGTCGCGGCCGGGGAGTCGTTGCTGGCACCGAGCGTGACCCGGCAGCTGATCGGTCGGTACGCGACCCGCATCAAGCCAGCCGCCCCGGCGGGCACGGACGACACGGCCCTCGCCGCGCTGACCCCGCGCGAGCTCGAGGCGCTCACGCTGATCGCGCGCGGGCTGTCGAACGCGGAGATCGCCGACGAGCTCGTCGTGAGCCGCGAGACCGTGAAGACCTACGTCTCGCGGATCCTCACCAAGCTGGACCTGCGCGACCGCGTCCAGGCCGTCGTCCTCGCGTACCGGCTGGGCCTCGTCACGGCCGACGGCTGAGCCCGGCCAGGGCGCTGACGTACCGGCGGGCGATCACGCGCTGCCCGATCCGCCCGGCCGGTCCGGCCACGCGCAGCGCCCAGGCACGAGGCTGCGACCAGGCGGCGACGTCCCCGCGGACGTCGCCGTCGTCGTCGAGGAGGACCGCGAAACGCTCGGTGCCCTCCTCGGCGTGGTCGGGCTCGGTCGCGTAGAGCACCCACGCCGCGCGGTCGTCGCGGCCGGCGTCCACGACCAGGCACGTGCCGCCCAGCGGGAGCGGGCCGAGCCGGACCCGCACGCGCACGCCCACCGCCGCCCGGACGGGGGCGCCCCCGGACGGGTCGCTCACGCGCACGCCCGCGCCGTCGTGCATGCGCCAGGTCGCCAGCGCGTCCGCCGCGCGCGCGAACGCTTCGGGCCCCCGCCCGACGACGCCGCTCACGTGCAGCGGGTGGGCGCGGTCGAGCGCGGGGCCGGGCCAGGCGGCACGGGGGTCGGGCAGCACGCTCGGAGGCTACTCCAGGGACATCCCGGTCTCGACGTTGAGGATGTTGCCGTCCGGGTCCGTGAACCAGGCGGCGCGGGTCTCCCCGTCGACGAGGACGCCGTCCTCCCAGGTCCCCTCGGGCACGTCGAACGTCAGGAGCTCGACCCCCGCGGTACGGAGCGCCGCGACCTCGGTGTCGAAGGCGTCGGCCGCGATCTGGAACGAGATCCCGGTCGCCTTGTTCGTGCCCGCGAACGACGACGTGTAGACGAGGAAGCCGCCGGACGGGGTGCGGTAGACGACGCCGTCGGGGCCGACCACGGGGTCGGGCAGCCCGAGGGTGTGCTCGTAGAAGGTGCGCGCCCGGTCGAGGTCGGTGACCGCGAGGACCGGGATGGCGGTGTGGTCGGTGAGCATGGCGCCCTCCACGGCGGGCCGACCGACCCTCGGCCGTCCGGCCGTTCCTCCCAGGCTAGGAGCCCCCGGTGAGGACCGGGAGCCCCGCGGCGGGTGATCTCAGTCGAGCGCGGGACCGCAGCCCGCGGACTCGGCGATGAACCCGGCCGCCGCGGTCGCGACGAGCCCCGACAGCCCCGATGCCTCGGGCAGCGGGCGGGGGTCGTCCTCGACGACCCACAGCCCGTCGACGACGGCGTACGTCGCGGTCGGCCCCTTGGTCACGAACGTCTCGAGCGCGCTGATCAGCCGCTCGACCTCCTCGCCGCTGGTGCCGACGCCCACGCTCGCGCGGATCGCGCCCGCGGCGTGGCCGAGGCGGCGCAGCAGCGGGTGGGCGCAGAACCGGCCGTCGCGGACCCCGATGCCGTGCTCGGCCGAGAGGTACGCGGCGACGAGGCCCGGGTCGTGGTCGTCGACCGAGAACGTCACGACGCCGACCGGGTCGGCGGCGTCCTGCCAGACCCGCACGACGCGCACCCCGGGGATCGCCTCCAGGCCCGTGACGAGCCGGTCGCGCAGCACGCGCTCGTGCTCGCGCAGCGCGGCGTCGTCGACCTCGCCCAGGGCGCCGCACGCCGCCGCGAGCGCAACCGCTCCCAGGACGTTCGGCGACCCGGCCTCGTGCCGCGCGGGCGCGGGGTGCCAGACGACGTCGGTGGTGGTGACGTTGCGGACCGCGCCGCCGCCCGCGAGGTACGGCGTGCCGGTGTGGAGCCAGTCGCGGCGCCCGACGAGCGCACCCGCGCCGTAGGGCGCGTACGTCTTGTGGCCGGAGAACGCGACGTAGTCGACCCCCGTCGCCGCGAGCGAGAACCGGCGGTGCGGGACGAGCTGCGCGCCGTCGAGGAAGAGGCGCGCGCCGGCGTCGTGCGCGAGGGCGACGACGGCCGCGACCGGCAGCGACTCGCCCGTCACGTTGGACGCTCCCGTGACCGCGACGAGCGCGTACGGGTCGCCGGCCGCGGCGGCGTCCGCCAGCTCCGCACGCAGCGCGTCGAGGGTCCCGGCGACGGTCGGCGCGGCCTCCAGCGTGGTCGCCCGGACGGCGCCGTCGCCGGCCGCGCCCTCGCCGCGCCACGGGAGCAGGTTCGCGTGGTGCTCGGTGTCGAGGACGAGCACCCGCCCCGGCGCACCCGACGCGGCGGCCGGCACGCAGCCCGCGAGGAGGTTGGTCGCGTCGGTGGTGTTGCGCACGACGATCGTGACGTCG
Source organism: Luteimicrobium sp. NPDC057192 (assembly GCF_042670205.1). Lineage (NCBI taxonomy): Bacteria > Bacillati > Actinomycetota > Actinomycetes > Micrococcales > Luteimicrobium > Luteimicrobium sp. NPDC057192. Next base: position 14,432 of record NZ_JBHUWD010000047.1, read on the forward strand.
TCCTCGCGGGCCCCGACGAACGCGCCGACCGCCTGGCGCGAGGCCTCGTAGAGGGCGGTCGAGACCTGGGACAGGTACCCGGCGCCGCGGTGCACGCTCGCGTAGAGCGGCAGGACCTCGGCGACCCGGTCCGCGACCGAGCGCAGCGCGGGCGCCGACGCGGCGACGTCGAGGTTGGCGTAGGCGACGCTGCGTCCGTCGACGAGCGGGACGAGGGTGTCGGAGCCGACGACGGGCAGCAGCGGCCCGGCGGTGGACACGGTCGGACAGGTCAGGGTGTCGGTGGTCGTCATGGTGCCTCCAGCGGTCAGGGGGCACGGCCGGGACGGCCTACCCCGCGCTTGCCCGACGCCGCCACGGCGTGGGCCTGGTCGTCACCCGGGGCACCCCGCCGCGAGGGGAGGGTTGCCGGCCAGCGAGCCGGGGCTTGTCCGCGCACGCCCGCGGGGCGTGGAGGTCGCTGGCGCTCATGACCTGGTGCCCATGGTCCGGGAGCGCCGCGAGCCGTGTCAACGAGCGGGCGTAACGTCTCGTGATGTGGGACGGCGCGGCTGCCGCGCGTACGATCGCAGGGTCCATCCGGAGCGGCCGAGTGACGTGGCACGACGACGCCGCAGCAACCCGCGGACCTGTCATCCCTCGGGCGCGCCTCGAGACGTACAGGCCCGGTCGAGGGTGCTAACGCCACGACCGATGGCGCGCGTCGTGCGCGACGCGCCGAAGGAGGCCCCCCATGAGCGTGACCGCCCGACCCGCCGACGGCTACGCCGGCGACATCACCCCCCAGCAGGCGTGGGACCTGCTGCGCGACGACCCGTCCGCCGTGCTCGTCGACGTCCGCACCGACGGCGAGTGGCGCGCGATCGGCGTCCCCGACACCGCCGAGCTCGGCAAGGAGACCGTGTTCGACGAGTGGGTGACGGGCGACGGCCGCCCCAACCCCGCGTTCCTCGACCAGCTCACCGCGGCCGGCGTCGAGGCGGGCGCGGGCCCGGTCGTGTTCCTGTGCCGCTCCGGCCAGCGCTCCATCGGCGCCGCCCGCCTCGCCACGCAGGCCGGGATCGGCCCCTCGTACAACGTCCTCGAGGGCTTCGAGGGCGCGCCCGGGCTCGACGGCGTGCGCAACCGCGAGGGCTGGAAGGTCGCCGGCCTCCCCTGGAAGCAGCAGTGAGCCCGTCCCCGCTCCCCGAGGGCGGCGTCCCCACCGGGCCCCGGGCCAACGAGGTCCTCTTCGGCGGGTCGGGCCGCGGCCCGCTCCCCGCGACCGCGCGCCCCGCGACGCTCGCCGTCCGCGGCGGCCACCGCCGGTCCGACTACGCCGAGACGTCCGAGGGCCTGTTCCTCACGCAGGGCTACGTCTACGACTCCGCCGCGGACGCCGAGGCCGCGTTCAAGGGCGAGCAGGAGCGCTTCGTCTACTCCCGGTACGGCAACCCGACGGTCCACACGTTCGAGGAGCGCCTGCGCCTCATCGAGGGCGCCGAGGCCTGCTACGCGACCGCGTCCGGCATGTCGGCGGTCTTCACGGCGCTCGCGGCGCTCGTCGGGCAGGGGTCGCGCATCGTGTCCGCGCGCGCGCTGTTCGGCTCGACCGTCGTGATCTACGAGGAGATCTTCGCCAAGTGGGGCGTCAAGGTCGACTACGTCGACGGGCACGTCCTCTCGCAGTGGGAGGAGGCGCTCGCCACCCCCGCCGACGTCGTCTTCTTCGAGACGCCGTCCAACCCCATGCAGGACCTCGTCGACGTGCGCGCGGTGACCGACCTCGCGCACCGCGCGGGCGCCGTCGTCGTGCTCGACAACGTGTTCGCGACGCCCGTGCTGCAGAAGCCGCTCGAGCTGGGCGCCGACGTCGTCGTGTACTCGGCGACCAAGCACATCGACGGGCAGGGCCGCGTGCTCGGCGGCGCGATCCTCGGGACGGCCGAGTTCCTCGAGGGGCCGGTCCAGACGTTCGTCCGGAACACGGGGCCGTCGCTGTCGGCGTTCAACGCGTGGGTGCTGCTCAAGGGCCTCGAGACCCTGCCGGTGCGGGTCCGTGCCCAGAACGACGCCGCGCTCCGGGTCGCGACCGCGCTCGAGTCCCTGCCCGGCGTCGGGCGTGTGCGCTACCCGTTCCTCGACTCGCACCCGCAGGCCGAGCTGGCCCGCGCGCAGCAGACCGGCGGCGGCACCGTCGTGACGTTCGACCTCGACGTCCCCGAGGGTACCGACCCCGACGACGCCAAGAAGCGCACGTTCGCGTTCCTCGACGCGCTGCAGGTCGTCGACATCTCGAACAACCTGGGCGACGCGAAGTCCCTCATCACGCACCCCGCCACCACGACGCACCGCAAGCTCGGTGCGGAGGGGCGGGCCGCCGTCGGGATCGCGGAGACGACCGTGCGCCTGTCCGTGGGCCTCGAGGACCCGCTCGACCTGATCGAGGACGTCGAGCAGGCGCTCGCCGCCCGCTGACCCCGCGAGGTACCCCGGCATCCCGTCTACTTCGCGACGTGCACCGGATGCCGGGGTACGTCGCGAGATGGGCGGGGGCTCAGCCCCAGGCGGGCAGCTCGGGGAGGTCCGGCCCGCCGCGGCCCAGGAGCCAGGCGAGGACCTCGTGGTCCGCGAGCCCGTCGGGCACCGCGACGCCCGGCGCGCGCGTCGGGAGCAGCGTGAGCTCGTCGGGCAGGAAGGTGCGAGCGAAGTCGCCCGGCCACTGCCCGCTGTGGTGGTCGCCGCCGAGGTCGAGCCGGTGCACCTCGACCTCGCGCCACCGCGACATCAGGAGCCGCATCGCCGGGTAGCTCTCCTGCGGCGTCGACACCTCACCGGCCCACACCTCGTCCGGGAGCGCGGCGAGCGTGACGTCGCACGCGACCGCGCTGACCTCGACGTCCGCGACGAGCGCGCCCCAGTCCCGGCCGGCGCCCGCCTCGATCTCCGCGGCCCGCCCCGCTCCCCCGCCGACGTACTTCTCCGTCGTCACGCCGATCGCTGCGGCCACGGCCATCCGCGCCGTCGCGTCGGCGTGCCGGGCCACGTGCGTGAGCAGGTGGCCGACGGTCCAGCCGGGCAGGCGCGTCGGCGTCTTCGGGTCGAGCGGCTCGAGGTCGAGGTCGTCGAGCAGACGGCGCTGCGAGTCGGTGATGCGGGCGAGGTAGAGCTCGGCCTGGTCGGGCGACGCGATAGTCATGGCCCCATCCTCCCGCGCCCGGGCCAGGATGGGACCGTGACGACCACGACTCCTGCCTCGACCCTCGTCCGCGCCGACAACCCCGGCCCCATGACCCTCGACGGCACCAACACCTGGGTGCTCCGCGCCCCCGGCGCGCGGGGCTGCCTCGTGGTGGACCCCGGGCCCGACGACGCAGCCCACCTCGCGAGGGTCGCGGAGGTCGCGCTCGGCGACGGTCGTGGCTGGGTGGCGGGCGTCGTCGTGACGCACCGGCACGCCGACCACACGGCCGGGGCAGCGCTGTTCGCCGGGGCGGTCGGAGCGCCGCTGCGCGCCGCGCTGCCCGAGCTCTGCTCGCCGGGTGAGGCGCCGCTGCAGGACGGTGAGGTGCTCGACGTCGACGGGCTGCGGGTCGTGGTCGTCATGACGCCCGGGCACACGTCGGACTCGGTGAGCCTCCACCTCCCTGACGACACCGCGGCGGGCGCGATCCTCACGGGCGACACCGTCCTCGGGGCCGGAAGCACCGTCCTCATGGAACGGGACGGCGGCGACCTCGGCGACTACCTGGCCTCCCTCGACCGGCTCGCCGCGGTGTGCGCCTTCTCGGGACCGCCTGTCGTCGGCCTCCCCGGCCACGGGCCGGTGATCGAGGACCTCGCCGTGCGGGTCGCCGCGTACCGGGCGCACCGGCTCGAGCGTCTCGACGAGGTGCGCGCCGCGCTCGACACCCTCGGCCTGCGGGCCGTGACGGACGACGCGGTGGTGAGCGCCGTCGTCGGGCGGGTGTATCCCGACGCCGGACCCGGGCTGCTCCCCGCGGCCGAGCAGAGCGTCCGCGTGCAGCTCGCCTACCTCGCCCGCGGCGAGGACTGACCGGCAGCCGGCAGGGGTCGCAGGACGAGCGCCGCGAGCACCGCGGCCGACACCGCGAGCCCGCCCACGAGGGCCCCGAGCGCGCCCCACCCGTGGGACGCGAACGCATACCCCGCGAGCCAGCCGACCACGCTCGACCCCGCGTAGTAGAAGAGGTTGTACAGGCTCGTCGCCTGGGCCCGGCCCTGCGGCGCACGCTGCCCCGTCCACCCCGACGCGACAGCGTGCGCCCCGAAGAACCCGGCGGTGAAGACCACGAGCCCGACGAGCACGACCGGCAGCCACGGGACGAGCGTGAGCGCCAGCCCGACCAGCTCGACGGCGACGGACCCGACGAGCGCCGTCCGCCGCCCGAGCCGCTCGACGAGGCGCCCGGACGCCCGCGACGACACCGTCCCGGCGAGGTAGGCGAGGAAGAGCAGGCTGATCGCGGTCTGCGGGAGGTCGAACGGCGCCTTCTCGAGCCGGAACCCCAGGTAGTTGTAGACCGCGACGAACCCGCCCATGAGCGCGAAGCCCTGCCAGAAGAGCACGAGCATGTCGGGGCGCCGGAGGTTCGCGAGGAGGTTGGCGGCGAGCCCGGGGCCCGTGCCGCGCGGCGCCGGCGCGAATCGGCGCGCCGGCGGGACGAGCGTGAGGAAGACGGCCGTCGCCGCGGCCGCGAGGAACGCGACCGTCGCGACGCCCCACCGCCAGCCCACCGCCTCGCCGACCGGCCCGGCGACGAGCCGGCCGAGCAGCCCACCGATCGTCGTGCCCGCGACGTACGTGCCGGCGGCGCCCGGCACGTGCAGCCGGTGCACCTCCTCCGCGAGGTACGCGACCGCGACGGCGGGCAGCCCCGCGAGCGCGGCACCCTCGAAGAACCGCACGACGAGCAACGGCCCGAGCCCGGGGACGAGCGGCACGACGAGACCCAGCACCGTCGCCGCCACGGTGCTCACGCTCATGGCCCGCACGCGCCCCCACCGGTCCGCCACCGCGGACCACGGCACGACGGCGGCCGCGAGCCCGAGCGTCGCGGCCGACACGGTGAGGGCGGCGCGAGGCGCGCTCACCCGCAGGTCCGACGCGAGCAGCGGGAGCACGCCCTGGAGCGAGTAGAGCTGCGCGAACGTCGCCACCCCTGCCGCGAACAGCGCGACCAGGATGCGCCGGTACCCGCGGGACCCCCGGGTGTGCCCCTCCCACGACGACGGCGCTGCTGCGGGTTCCGTGGTGGGTCGTCCTTCCGTGGCGGGGGATGCCCGTCCACGCTAACGCCGTCGGCGGTGCGACCGACCACGGACCGTGCCTACGGTGAAGAACACCACACCGAAGGGAGCGCACCATGCCTGACGCCGACCTCGACGGCCGCCGCGTGCTGGCGATCGTCACAAACTACGGGGTGGAGCAGGACGAGCTCGTCGTGCCCGTCGAGCACCTGCGTGACGACGGCGCCCAGGTGACCGTCGCGGCCGTCTCGGCCGACCCGGTCCAGACGCTAGTGGGCGACAAGGACCCGGGCCGCGTCGTCCTCCCCGACACGACGATCGCCGAGGCGGACCCCGACGACTACGACCTGCTGCTCGTCCCCGGGGGGACCCTCAACGCGGACAGCCTCCGCCTCGACTCCGACGCGCTCGACGTCGTCCGCGCGTTCGCCGACGCCGGCAAGCCCATCGCCGCGATCTGCCACGGCCCGTGGGCGCTCGTCTCGGCGGGCGTCGTCGAGGGCAAGGACATGACCTCGTACGCCTCGCTGCAGACGGACCTGCGCAACGCGGGGGTCGCGTCGTGGACGGACACGTCGGTCGTCCGCGACGAGACGCGGTACCCGCTCGTCACCTCGCGGGACCCCGGCGACCTCGACGACTTCCTCGCCGCGATCGACGACCTCCTCGGCGCCGGCTGACGCCCCGCGCACCCTGACGGAACGCCCGCGCGGCACACCCGGGCGACCCGGCCCGGATGCTTGACTGGCCCCGTGACCTCCCCCGACGTCGCGGGGCCCCGCGACCGCGTCTCCCCCGCGGCGCGTCTCACGGTCGGCGCGCTGACCGGGGTCGTCGTCGGCGCCCTGTGCGGGCTCGTGCTCCCCGTCGGGCTCGCGGTGCTGCTCGCCTGGTGCACGGTCGCGCTGTCGTTCGTCGTGTGGACGTGGGCGACGGTCTGGCCGATGGACGCCGCCAGCACCGCCGCCCACGCGACGCGCGAGGAGCCGACCCGCACCGCGACGCACGCCATCGTCGTCCTGGCGGCGCTCGCGAGCCTGGTCGGCGTCGCGTTCGTGCTGCTGGGCTCCAACGTGAGCAGCAAGGCGTGGGCAGCCGCGGTCGCGGTGCTGAGCGTCGTGTCGTCCTGGGCCGCCGTCCACACGCTGCTCGCGCTCGGCTACGCGCGGCGGTACTACGGCGAGCCGCAGGGTGGCATCGACTTCCACCAGACCGAGCCGCCGCGCTACTCCGACTTCGCGTACGTCGCGTTCACGGTGGGGATGAGCTACGCGATCTCCGACACCGACGTCGGGTCGTCCGCGATCCGGCGGCTCGCGCTCGGGCACGCGCTGCTGTCGTACCTGTTCGGCACGGTGATCCTCGCGGCCCTCATCAACCTCGTCGCGGGGCTGTGAGGTCCGTCTTCACGGCCGCGACGACGTCCTCGAGCGGGATGACCGCACCGCGCAGGCCGCCGGGAGTCGCGTGGAACGTGGCGTTGCTGCCGTCGCCGTCGGGCCCGACGGACGCGTAGCCGAGCGCCGTCCGCACAGCCACCGCGCCGTCCGTGCGGTCCGGCCCACCACCGAGGAACAGGACGACGTCCGCGTCGCGGCCCGGGATCTCCGACTCCAGCGGGAAGCCCTGGTAGCCGGCCGTCGGCGTCGTGTCGGTCGCGGCGCAGCCCTGGGGGTCGATCACGGGGATCATGACCTCGAGCTGCTGCCCGTCGTTCAGGCGGGGCTCGCCCGGCCGCACGGCGACGACGTCGTCGACGGTCACGTGGAACATCTCCATGACCGTCGCGTGGGACTCGTCCGGCGGTTCCTGGCTGGCCTGGGCCGCGTCGTCCATGACGTGCCCGCGGACGACCGCGTCCGTGAAGGTGTCGAGGCTCTGCAGCGACGTGTACCCGGCGGCGTCGATGACGCAGTGGTCCGACGAGCCGCCCGAGCCCGCGGCGCAGCCCGCCAGCAGCGCGACCGCGACCGCGGCGCCCACAGCCCCGGCGGCGACCACCGATGCCCGGACCCGGCCCCCACGCGTCATGGGACCGACGCTAATCGAAACGCGGTCAGGTCGCGTCCCACAGCGCCCGGTAGTAGGCGGTGCGGTCGACGTCGGCCCCGGTGCCGTAGGCGGCGAGGAGCTCGTCCTCCCAGCCCGGCCCGTAGTTCCACCCGGTGCTGTACGTCGCGACGGCGAGGTCGGCCCAGCGGTCGGCGACGCCGAGCGTCCCGAGGTCGACGTGGGCGAGCCAGCGGCCGTCGTCGCCCAGGAGGGTGTTCGGTGCGCACGCGTCGCCGTGGCACACGACGAGGCGCTCCGGCTCGGGGGCCTCGGCGGCCAGGCGGTCGAGGAGCGCGGGGTCCGCGTCGGGGCGGGTCCGCCCCCGGGCGACGCGCGACGCGACGCCCCAGTCGAACGGGCACTCGGCGACGGGCAGGGCGTCGTGCAGGGCGCGCAAGCCCTCCCCGATCGCTCGGACCGCGGTGCGCGGGTCCGACCGCCACCGCTCGCTCACCGCGCTCTCGCCCGCGAGCGCCGCCGTCACGAGCCAGGTCGCGCCGTCGTCGTCGGTGCCGGCGTCGAGGACGCGCGGGACGGGGGTGAACCGCCCCGCCCACGCGAGGCGCTCGGCCTCGGCCGCCAGGTCGAGCTCGGCGGCCCGGTCCGTCGCGGGCGCCCACTTCACGAACCGCGCCCGCGGCCCGTCACCGAGGCGGAACGTCAGCCCGCCGACGGCGTTCTCCCACACCGCGGCGACTACGTCGCCCGCGGCGAGGCGCGTCACGACCGCAGGCACGGCGACGTCGGGCGCGGGCGCGCCGGCGAGGTCGCTCGGTACGTGCGGAGAGGCGTCGACGCCCGTCACGTCAGCAGTCGACGCTCAGGCGGCGACGAGGTGCGCGAGGACCGAGGTGAAGAACGCCAGGCCGTCCGTGCCGGCACGCGGACCGTCCGCCGCGGCAGGGCCGAAGCCGGCCTCGACCGCGTGCTCGGGGTGCGGCATGAGCCCGACGACGTTCCCGCGCTCGTTCGTGACGCCCGCGATCCCGCGGCGTGACCCGTTCGGGTTCCAGCCGTCGTAGCGGAACACGACCCGGCCCTCGCCCTCGAGCTCGTCGAGGGTGTGCTCGTCGGCGACGTACTGGCCGTCCTGGTTCTTGAGCGGGACGACGATGCGCTGGCCCTGCTCGTACTCGTTCGTCCAGGCCGTCGACGCGTTCTCGACGATGAGCGGCTGCTCACGGCAGATGAACGACAGGTGGTCGTTCTTGATCATCGAGCCGGGCAGCAGGTGCACCTCGGTGAGGACCTGGAAACCGTTGCAGATGCCCAGGACGGGCAGGCCGCCGTGCGCGGCGTCGACGACCTTCTCCATGACGGGCGCGAACCTGCTGATCGCCCCGGCCCGCAGGTAGTCGCCGTACGAGAACCCGCCCGGCAGGACGACCGCGTCGACCCCGTGCAGGTCCGCGTCACCGTGCCACAGGGACACGGCCTCGGCACCCGCGAGCCGGACGGCGCGCGCGGCGTCGCGGTCGTCGAGCGTGCCGGGGAAGGTGATGACGCCGACGCGAAGGCCCTGCGCGCCGGCCTCGGCGGTGCTCACGCGAGGCCCTCGGACTCGACCGTCGCTGCGGCGTCGGCCTCGATGTCGGCGACGCGGACGACGTCCTCGATCACCGGGTTCGACAGCACCGTCTCGGCGGCGCGCTGCGCGGCGTCGAGCACCTCGGGCGTGACGTCGCCCTCGACCTCGAGCTCGAAGCGCTTGCCCTGCCGGACGCTCACGAACTGGTCGAAGCCCAGTCGCGGCAGGGCGCCGGCGACGGCCTTCCCCTGCGGGTCGAGGATCTCGGGCTTGGGCATGACGTCGACGACTACGCGTCCCACAGGGGCTCCTTCGAGGGGGGCGCCGCCGGCAGGAGCGCCGGACGGGCACGGGGCGGCGGGGATCCGTGCCCAGTCTACCGGCGCGCAGGGCCCGATCGGCTCGGGCCTCGGGCCGCCCCTTCGTCGAAGTCGCGGAGCCACGCCGCGTAGTCGAGCAGGCCGTGAAGCCTGACGGCCGGAGCGATCTCCAGCGCCGCGCCGCTGAGCACGACGAGCGCGTCCCAGACGACGTCATCCCAGGCCGGGCGGGACGGATCGTCGGCCTCCGCCACGGCGATCGCCTTGTCGGCCCAGCACTCGACCGCGTCCGGCTCGCTCTCACCGCGGGCCAGTCCGACGAGCTGCCGGCGGACCTCCTCGCGGGACGGCAACACCATCGACGACCTCCTCTGCATGCCGGTGCGACGAACCCTAGACGGCGGCGAGCGTCCGGCGTCTGGCGCGAACGACGCGCAGGCCCTACGGTGACGCACAGTGGCACGAGGCTCCGAGCTCAGGAGACGCACCCGGGCCGCTGACCGGAGTCCATCGAGCCCTCCTGTTCGGCACGGAGCCACGGGCAGAGCACGGTGCTCGCGTTCGAAGGAGAACACGAGAATGACCACGAAGCACGACCGCGCACGTCGCGGGCGCAGCGAACGGCGGGCCACCCGCGTCGCCGCGATGATCGCGGCGTCCGGCCTGGCCGGGGCCGCCCTCGTCACGTCGGGGGGCGCGGCGCTCGCGAAGCCGTCCACCCCCGCGGCGGACAACCCGTTCGGGCCGAACGTCACGATCTTCGACCCGTCCATGTCCACCGACCAGATCAACGCGGCGCTCGCCGCCGCCCAGGGCTACGGCGAGTTCAGCACCGACCGCCACGCGTTCTTCTTCAAGCCCGGCACGTACGGGAGCGCGGCCGGCCAGGACAACCCCGGCACGGCGACCGGCGTCGTCAACGGCCAGGTCGGCTACTACGAGACGGTCGCGGGGCTCGGCGCCAACCCGGACGACGTCACCATCAACGGCGCGATCCACGCCGAGGGCATCCCGCCGGCCACCCACTGCCCGTGGGACAACTGGGACGGCGGCGACAGCGCCCTCACCAACTTCTGGCGCTCGCTGTCGAACGTCAAGATCAACCCGATCCAGCAGCCCGTGCCCGGCGACACCGGCGTGCCCGGTGTCTGCTACGCGAGCGGCCCCGACGACCTCGGCGCCACGAGCGGCGAGGGCATCGCCGACGCGCACCAGCTCCGCTGGGCGGTCTCGCAGGCTGCGCCCCTGCGTCGCCTCGACGTGACGGGCAACCTGTCGGTGTTCCCGCGGTTCGGCGGATTCTCGTCGGGCGGGTACCTGTCCGACTCGCGCGTCTCGGGGACGATCACCTCGGGCTCCCAGCAGCAGTGGTACACCCAGGACACGCAGCTCGGGACGTGGGACGGCGCCGTCTGGAACCAGGTGCTGTCGGGCGTGAACGCGGACGCCCTGTTCACGACGCCGTCGGGCAAGGTCACCGCGGACCAGCTCGCCTACCCGAACCCCGCGTACACGGTCGTCCCGAAGACGCCCGTGAGCCGGGACGCGCCGTTCCTCACCTGGACCGCGAAGGACGGCTACGGCATCTTCGTGCCCGACGCGCGGACCGCGAGCAGCGGCCCCGCCTGGGCCGACGGCACGGAGACCGGCACGACGGTCCCGCTGTCCGACGTCTACGTCGCGCACCCCGGTGACACCGCGGCGACCATCAACAAGCAGCTCCGCAAGGGCATGGACCTGATCCTCACGCCGGGCGTCTACTCGCTCGAGGACGCGCTCCGCGTCACGCGTGCCGACCAGGTCGTCCTCGGTCTCGGCATGGCGACGCTGTCCCCGACGACGGGTTCGCCCGCGCTCGTCACCAGCAACGTCGCCGGGATCAAGATCTCGGGCATCACGGTCGACGCGGGCGCGGTCAAGTCCGACGTCCTCGTCCAGATCGGTCCGCGCGACGGCCGCAAGGGCGACGCGTCCGACCCGACGACGCTGTCCGACGTGTTCGTCCGTGTCGGCGGCGCGCACGAGGGCAAGGTCACGACGGCCATCGAGGTCAACACGCCGTACACGCTCCTCGACGACATCTGGTCGTGGCGCGCGGACCACGGCGCGGGCGTCGGCTGGGACAAGAACACCGCGGACCACGGCCTCGTGGTCAACGGCGCGCACGTGACCGCGACCGGCCTGTTCGTCGAGCACTACCAGAAGCAGCAGGTCGTGTGGAACGGCGAGGACGGCACGACGGTCTTCTACCAGTCGGAGATCCCGTACGACCCGCCCACCCAGTCCGCGTGGATGGACGGCACCCGCAAGGGCTACGCCTCGTACGCGGTCGCTCCGGGCGTGAAGCAGCACACCGCGTACGGGCTCGGGATCTACTCGTTCTTCGACCCCACCCGCAACGACGGCTCGGACATCCGGCTGGAGTCCGCGATCACGGCCCCGACGACGCCGGGCGTCACGTTCACCCACGCCGTGACCCGGTTCCTCAACGGGGTCGGCGGGATCAACCACGTCGTGAACGACGCCGGCAAGGCCGCCGTCGCAGGGTCGAACGGCGACTCGACGACGTACCTCGAGCGGTACCCCGCGGCCGGCTGACGAGGAGGCCGTACGGCGGCGCGGTCGCTCCCTGCGGGGGTGGCCGCGCCGTCGGCGCGCCGGGCCGCGCTCAGCGCCGCCGGAACGGGGCGAGCGTGTCGCGCACGATCCCCGCGGCGCCCCAGTCGTCGTCGAACTGGGCGATGACCGCCAGGTGCTGACGGAGCTGGACGATCGGCATGCGGTCGCGCCACCCGTCGTCGAGCCCGGTGAGCTCGGCGTAGAGGGCGAAGAAGCCGGCGGCCTCGGGCGGCGGCGCCGTGGTCCACAGGTGGGCGAGGTCGACGTCGGCCCACGTGTACGACACGGCGGGGTCGATGAGCGCCGGTGCGCCGTCGGTGGTCGCCAGGACGTTCTGCGCCCACAGGTCGCCGTGCGTGAGGCACGCCGGCCGGACGGGCAGCATCTCGGGGAGCCGGCCGCAGAGCCGTTCGAGCGCCGCGCGTCCCTCCGGGCCGAGCGCCGCGTCGACGCGCGACTCCCCCAGCCAGCGCAGCAGCCGGTGCTCCGCGAAGAACGTGAAGCCGTCGTCCTCCCACGTGTTGAGCTGCCTGCGGCGGCCGAGCCAGCCGTCGTGGTGCCACCCGAACCGGTCGTGCGTCGTCGCGCTGTGGAGAAGGGCGAGCTCGTGCGCGAACCGCTCCCAGAACGCCGCGTCGCGGGGCCGCGGCGCGAGCGTCTCGAGCACGAGCAGGTCCGGCGACGCGAGGACCACCTCGGGCGTCGCGACCCCGCCGAGCGTCCGGAGCACGTCGAGGCCCTCGGCCTCGACGAGGAAGACGTCGTCCGCCGGGGCGTCGTCGAACGTCTTCACGAAGAGCGTCGTACCGTCCGCCCGCCGCGCGAGACCGGCCGTCGCGGCCAGGCCGCCCTCGGCCCGCTCGACGGCGACGACGTCGGTCAGCCCGGCGGCGTGCAGCCGCGCGAGCAGCAGGGCGGTGGGCTCGGGCACCGCCACCAGCCGGCCTAGCGCCCCTGCTCGAGGGGGCTGCCCGTGAGCCGCTCGTACGCGTCGAGGTACCGGTCACGCGTCGCCTGCACGACGTCGTCCGGCAGGGCGGGCGGCTCGGCGCCCGACGCGCGGTCCCAGCCCGACGCCGGCGACGTCAGCCAGTCGCGCACGAACTGCTTGTCGAAGCTGGGCTGCGCGTGCCCGGGCTCCCACGTCGTCGCGTCCCAGAAGCGCGAGGAGTCCGGGGTGAGGACCTCGTCGCCGAGGACGACCGTCCCGTCGGCGGTGCGCCCGAACTCGAGCTTGGTGTCCGCGAGGACGATCCCCCGCTCGCGGGCCAGCTCCTCGGCCCGCCCGTAGACGGCGAGCGTCAGGTCCCGCAGGTGGGCCGCGTCGTCGGCGCCGATCGTCGCGGCGACCTGGTCGAGCGTGACGGTCTCGTCGTGCTCGCCGACCTCGGCCTTGGTCGACGGCGTGAAGATCGGCTCCGGGAGGCGCGAGCCGTCCGTGAGGCCGTCCGGCAGCGCGATCCCCGACACCTCGCCCGTGCGGCGGTAGTCCGCGAGGCCGGAGCCGGTGAGGTAGCCGCGGGCGATGCACTCGACCGGGAACATGTCGAGGCGGCGGCAGATCATCGCCCGCCCTGCCACGACGTCGGGGACCAGGCCGTCGCCCGGCTCCGCGCTGATCTCCGTGCTCACGACGTGGTTCGGGACGACGCCGGCGAGACGGTCGAACCACCACAGGCTGAGCTGCGTGAGGACGACGCCCTTGTCGGGGATCTCGGTGGCGAGCACGTGGTCGTACGCGCTGATCCGGTCGCTCGCGACGACCAGGACGACGTCGCCCAGCGGATGCACCCCGCCGAGGGCCGGGAGGTCCGGCTCGTACAGGTCGCGGACCTTGCCGGAGTAGGTGTGGCGCCAGCCGGGGAGCGTGAGGGTCTCGGTCACGCGCTCAGTGTTCCACGGCGCGGCGAGATCGCCGGGCGCGCGCTTCGCGCGGCCCAGTCCCGGATGCCCACGAGGACCAGCACGAAGAAGATCCCGTAGACGATCCCGGAGAAGTAGAGCTCCGAGTGGATCGCGAGCGGGACCCCGACGAGGTCGACGGCCAGCCAGACGAACCAGAACTCGACGTACCGGCGGGCCTGCGCGTACATGGCGGTGACGGAGCCCACGAAGATCCACGCGTCGGCGAGCACCATCCACCACGGTGCCCCGGGGTAGAACGAGGCGTCCGTCGCCTTGAGCAGGGCCCCGAACGCGAGCGTCCCGCCGACCATCACGGCGGCCAGGACGGCGCGCTCCGTCCAGGTCGCCCACCGGACGTCGATCGCTCCCGTCCGCTCCTTGGTGCGCCGCCACGTCGCCCACCCCCACGACGCCGACGCGATGATGACGACCTGGCGGGCCGCGTTGCCGGCGAGATGGACGTTGAGGCTCGCGATCAGGAGCAGCACGGACCCGAGGATCTGCACCGGCCACGCGGCCATCGAGCGTCGCAGCGCCAGCCACACCGTGGCGAGCGCCAGGATGTTGCCGAGGAAGTCCGACCAGTAGACCGGGAGGCCGAAGAAGCTGAACTGCTCGTTCAGCCAGTGCAACGCGTTCATCGGGAGAATCCTCGCACCGGCGCGAGAGTTCACGCGCCGGGCGGCCACCGCACACGGCGCGTTCACGCCCAGGTCGCTTGCCCCGGGCACCGTCGCGGCCCATGAAGAGAACCCGCACCGGCGCCGTCGCCGCCTCCGCCGTCGCCTCCGTCCTGCTCCTCGGGCTCGTCGCCCCGACCGCCGCGTCCGCGCACCCCGCGCCCGCCGCCGTCGGGCACGCGCAGGCCGCGCACGCGCACGAGCAGGCCGCGCAGCACGCCGTGCCGTTCACGGCAGCGACCGTCACCGATCACGGCGACGGCACCTTCACGATCACCTGGGCCGCGCCCGGGGTCCGGTCCGTCGCGCTGTACACCGGCACGTCGCAGCACCGCGTCGACACGCGCCACGTGGTCGCGCGCGGCGCCGGCTCGGGCAGCGTCACCGTCCGAATCAGCGCGCCCGCCGACCGCCGCTGGTTCGAGCTCGTGCCCGACCGCGGCGAGTCCCTGACCCTCGCCGACCGGCTCGTCCGGCTCGACGGCACCGTGAACTTCCGGGACCTGGGCGGCTACCGCACCACCGACGGCCAGTGGGTCGCGATGGGCAAGGTGTACCGGTCCGACGCGCTCGACAAGCTCACCGACGCCGACCTCGCGAAGCTGCGGCGCCTCGGCATCCGCACCGACGTCGACCTGCGCACCGCCGACGAGCGTGCCGCCGCCCCCGACCGCGTCCCGAGCGGCGCGAAGCTCGTCGTCGCCGACGTGCTCGGCGGTTCGATCGGCTCGACGTTCAACCCCACCTCCGCCGACGCCGCCGCCCAGCTCATGGTCGAGGGCGAGCGCAGCATGGTCTCGAGCGCCTCCGCGAAGGCCGCCTACACCCAGCTGTTCGACGCCGTCAGCTCGGGTGGCGCCGTCGTCTTCCACTGCACCGCCGGCAAGGACCGCACCGGCTGGGGCGCCGCCGCGCTGCTCACCACGCTGGGCGTGCCCGGATCGACGGTCCGGGCCGACTACCTGCTGAGCAACACCTACCGCGCCGAGGCGAACGCCGCCGCGCTCGCGCAGCTCCCCGCCGCCGCGGCCGCGATCTACAAGCCGCTCCTCGACGTGCGGGCCGAGTACCTGGCCGCGGGCTTCGACGAGGTCCAGCGGGCCTTCGGCTCGTGGGACGCGTACCTGCGCAACGGGATCGCGGTGAACCGCGGCCAGCAGCGCGCGCTCGAGGCGCAGCTCCTCGAGGGCTGACGTCACGAACGCCGAGGGCGCCCTCCCGCGCGGGAGGGCG
>NZ_JBHUWD010000048.1:0-29525 GCF_042670205.1 Luteimicrobium sp. NPDC057192
ACTCCGCGACGTCCTGGTACTCCCGCCCACCCGACAGCACCAGCACCGGATCACCCGGCGTCGGATCCACGTCCAACCCCACCGGCGACCAATCGCTCGGACGCGACATCCCTACCCCCTGCTCGACGGACCCTGCCTACCGCTAGCCCGCCGAGCATAACCACAGGCCACAGCCACGCCCATGGGCAGTTCTCCCCATGGCCCAGGTGGTCGCTCGACGCGGACGACGAGGCCCACCGCCTCGCCGTCGCACGACTCGACACCTACGCGAAGGGAGACCGTGGTCAGACCTCCTCGGCGTGCTCGAACGGGACGGTGAGCAACCGGTCAGCACCCGGGACTGCGAGGTGGGAGCGGGCGTGTGCGACGCGTCGCACCGTCCCGACGGCGCCCGTCCAGCGTCCCGCTGTCGTCACGCGGACGCGGCTCCCGACCACGGCGAGCCGCCGACCCCGGTATGTCCACGTCAGCAGGAACCTGTCGTCGAACCGCGGGCTGCATCCGCTGCACGACCGGACGCCGGCGGGGCGCCGGTGACGCGTGAGTGCGTGACCCGCCGTGCAGGTCCCGATCCAGGCCGGCTCGACCGTCGGCGCCTCGGGGGCGACGGTCCGCTGGCCGCTCGACCCGATCCTCCGCGCGATGGTCCGCCAGATCGCGTCGTGGGCGTGCCGGCGTCCCGCGAGGGCGTGGGTGATCTCGTGCAGCATCGTCTCCGGAACTCGTCGGTCGCACTCTCCTCCGCCTACCTGCGCATGATCGGCGCTGAGCCATTGATTAACGGCCCCGGGACCGGTGGCGAACCACAGGTCCAAGATGGCGCTTACCGACGCGCTCGAGCTGACCAGGTGGTCGATGGAGACAGCCCGGGGGACGGCGTCGGGGGCGTGGGCTGCGTGTGGACGGGCCGCCGAGCGGTGGCGGTCTCGGGGCTGGCGGTCCTCCGGCGCGCCGGCCGCAGCCTGGGATCGGGGGAGGGGCACTGGCGAGCCGTCGCTGATCCCGCCGCGTAGCCTGCCTGACATGAGGGCGATCGTGTACTCGCAGACCGGTGAGCCGTCCGTCTTGCACCTCGTGGAGCGCGACGTTCCTGAGCCGGGCCCGGGCGAGGTGCGGGTGAAGGTCGTCGTGTCCGGGGTGAACCCGACCGACTGGAAGGCGCGGGCGGGGGACCGGCCCGGCCGCCCCGCCGCGTTCCCCGAGGTGGTCCCGAACCAGGACGGCGCGGGCGTCGTGGACGCCGTCGGAGACGGCGTGACCGGCCTCGAGGTCGGCGACCGGGTCTGGGTCCTGCTCGCCGCCCACGGCCGGCCGAGCGGCACCGCCCAGGAGTACACCGTGCAGCCGGCCGAGCGGGTCGTCCGCCTGCCGGAGGCCGCGAGCTTCGACGTCGGGGCCAGCCTCGGCGTCCCCGCCGTCACCGCGCACCGCGCGCTGACCGTCGCCGACGGCGGCCCCTCGCGGCTCGGCCCGGGCACGCTCAGCGGGCGCACCGTCCTGGTCGCCGGGGGCGCCGGCGCCGTCGGCCACGCGGCGATCCAGCTCGCCCGCTGGTCGGGTGCGCGGGTCGTCTCGACCGTGAGCGGCCCCCGCAAGGCCGCGCTGGCGACCGCGGCGGGCGCGCACCATGTCGTCAACTACCGCGAGGGCGACACCGCCGACGCGATCCGCTCGATCGCCCCCGACGGCGTCGACGTCGTCGTCGAGGTCTCGCCCGCGCGCAACGCCGGGCTCAACGCGAAGGTCGTGGCCAACCACGGCACCGTCGCCGTGTACGCGACGGACGGGGGCGGCGAGCTCACCCTCGACGTCCGGACCCACTTCGCGCTCAACGTCCGGTACCAGTTCCTGCTGCTCTACACCGTCGGCGCGGAGGCGATCGCCGCGGCGGCCGAGGACATCACCCGCGCGCTCGAGGACGGGGAGCTCGGCGTCGGCGAGGAGTCCGGGCTCCCGATCACCCGCTTCCCGCTCGAGCGTGCCGCCGACGCGCACGCCGCGGTCGAGGCCGGCACCGTGGGCAAGGTGCTGGTCGACGTGAACGCCTCACCGTGACGCGAGGCCCCGGCGGGTCCTGCACTGCTCTTGAGGGGGAAGGCCGATAGCACTGCGCGGGCAGGACGCGCGCACGGGTTCCTTGAGTGCATCGACGCGCGCCGCTTGTGGCTTCAGGCCCTGTGGGTCTTCACACTGCCTCTGACAGGTTCGGATCTTCGGCGCAGACAGCGTGGCGGGTCGGGACCTTGTTCGCGACGGGACAAGGCACGGTTGTCGGCGTTCGATGACGAGATCCAATGGCGGATGGTCGCGCGGCCGGTAACCGCGGAGCCGGGCAGGATGAGTACCGAAAGAAGCCAACGTGCAGGGGGAGACGATGACTCAAGGGCACAAGGCCCGGCGCCACACGCCGTCGGCGGTCGCGTTCGTCGGGGTGGTGGCGGTGCTGGCGCTCGGTGGGTGCAACTCGCCCGACGGTGGCTCGAAGGACTCGCCGTCCGCGGCTGCACCGCACCCGGCATCGACGATGACTGGCCCAACTGCTCCGAGCTCTCAACCGAGCAGGACGAGGACGCAGCCGGCGGCAGTCGATCGATCGGCGGCATCCATCGCCAAAGCGATGAACGGCGAGCTCAGTTCCGTCACGAAGACGATCGACCTGACCGAGGACACGGACGGCAACAACCTGCTCGGCCGGCCGCACCAGTACACATCGGCGACGGTCCTCGTCGACAAGAACCTGTCGTGCGATCAGAGCGACCCCGGGGTGGACTGCGGCGCGACCATCGAGGTCTTCGCCGCCGAGCCGGACGCGAAGGCGCGGGTTGCGTACATCGACTCGATCATCTCCGGCAGCAGCTTGTTTACCGAGTACGACACGAGGGATGGCAAGGCTTTGCTGCGAGTCTCCGGCGACATCAAGCCCTCGCTCGCGAACGAGTACAAGGCCGCCTTCGTTCGGGTGATGAGCGGTCAGGGGGCCTGACGCAGCCTGTTCCCGGCCATGTGGAAGGTCGGTCCGCCGGCGCGAACGTCCGCGTCGGCGGAGTCGCTCGTATGCCTGAGCGGACCGGGAATCAGGACGCGCTTCTGAAGCCGACGAGTGTCACGCCGACGAGGTCGAGCCGGATGCCTGAGGCGGTGCGCAGCGCGTTGAGCTGGGCGCTGACCTTGGTGAACGTGGCGTTGCTCTTGTAACGCTCAGGCAGGACGATCACAAGCCAGTCGACGTCGCGGTGGGCGGCTGCCGCGAGGACCGACTCCAGTGCCGCGTTGTTCGTGTGTGCGCGGCCGCCGTGGACGGCCAGGGCGACCCGGCGCTCGGTCGCGACGACCCTTAGCGCAGACGGCGCGAACGTCGAGGCGGCGGTCGACCTGAACCCCAGCCTGTCCATTGTCGGCTGAAGCACGTCGAAGAGATCCTTCGTGCCGATCCCGCCGCTCGCGTCGACGGTCGCCGACAGCGCGTTTACCTGAAGCGAGATCGTGTGCACGACATCACGGACCGCCAACGACGGCGCAGCTACGGTCGGCGTGAAGGGCACGTTCTCGATCGGCATGGCCGTAGCTTGCCAGCTTCGGCCACGACGAGGGACCGGACGGTGCCGGCAGCACCGAGGTCCGGCCGAGCGGGTACACCATGTCGACGTCATTGGTGGGCCGGATCGCGTCGAGTCCACGACGGACCTCGTGCAGCTGCGTCATCAAGCCCCCGACGAGCGTCCAGCTCGTGTGGGGGAGGACAGCAGCGATCTCGGCCACGTTCGGCCAGGGCGGACCCCAACCGCCCGGGGGCTCCTCGACGGTGATCGTCGGCCGGTCAGCCACGGAGTCGCTCCAACGCAGCCGCGAGACCGTCAAGCCCGGCACGGCGCTCGCGGACGTCGAGCGACTCGGCCAGGTCGAGCGCGGCCAGCACGGCGCCGGTGTCCGCGAGCTCCCGCACCGTGTCGATCGGGAAGGTCGTGGAGCGCAAGGTGATCCGACCCGTCTCGTCGGGGGCGAGTGCGAAGTCCGTGACGAGGCGAGAGAGGTGGTCGGCGCTGACGTAGCCGTCCACGCTCTCGGTCGCGGCGAGACCCAGCGTGGCGGCCGCTCGGCTCGTGTCGACGACCTCCTTTCGCAGTCGTGCGAGGGCCGCCGAGTGCCCGGCATACCGCGAGACCTCGGCACGATCGCGAGCGTGCCGCACCAGCTCCGCGGCGGTGAGAGTGCGAAGCCGCTTCTTCAACCGAGACCGTTGCGACGGCCCCAGCCACAACGGCGTCACTCCCGACAGGATGGCGACGGCACCCCACGCGGTCGGCTCGGACCAGGCTCGCTGGCGTGCGGTTCCGTGCGCTGCGAGGAAGCGGTCCACCGATTGGCCATCGATGACCCCGTGCGCGGGCGAGGCGAGCTTCCCCTGCGCGACCAGGTGCTGGACTTGGCGCGTGGTGACCTCGAGGCGCCTTGCTGCGTCGTGGGTAGCGAGAAGGGGCATGACAAACAGTTTCGCTTTCGCGAACCTATCGGTCAAGCGGTGCCGTGGGGCCCGGGGGTAGGGACTCATCGACAGGCTCTACGCCGGCGCCGATCTGCTTCGGCTCGTCCAATCCACGCGTCGCTCGTTCCGCGATGCCGCCGGCGACCTTCCCGGTCATACGACGGGCACGCCCCAGGGCTCCGCTGCCGAGACGCTTGGCCGCGTCGACGCTCTCGGTGCCGGTCTCCAGGACCTTGTCCTTCGTGTCAACGGCGGCTTCGAGCCAACGCCGCGCGTCCAGGGTGCGCTGGTCGTCCTCAATCCCGAGTCGGCCGCGGAAGTCGACGATCTGACTGGTGACCGCGTTGTTGGCTCGCACGACGCCGGGGGCGACCGACGGGTGGAGCAGCGCCCGCGCGTTGGCCAGGCCGGACGCCGCCGCGATGCGGTCCAGGAGCTCAGCCGTGTTCCGGGCGATGAGGTCCAGTCGCTGGTCGCGGGCTGCGCGGAGCCCGATCCGGTGCTCGTCGAGCTCCTCCGGGGACGCGTCGAGCACACGGTCGAGCTCGAGGACGGCCGTCGCATCCTGGAGCTTGAAGCAATGGGCGATGACAGCGAGCCACTCCTGGACGGTCGCCTCCGCCTGCTTGGACAGCTCGGCGACCCCCGCGAGCTTGGACTCCTTCTCCAGCTTGCCTGCGAGCGCGTCGAGCTGGCGCAGCGCGTATGCCTGCGTGCTGGCGAGGCTCGCCGCGTTGGCCTGGACCTTCGACCAGGTGACCTCGGAGACCCGGCCGACGTGGTCGCGGACCGTCATCGCCTCCTCGATCACGAGGTCCACACCGATCATGTTGGAGAGGACGGCGTCCTTCTGGGCGCGGAGGATGTCGTCGACCTTCTTGTCGATGACAGCGAGGTACTCGGTGATCTCGTCCATGGCCTGCTGCATGGAGAGCTGAGCCATCATCCCCGCAGCACCGGCCAGGGCCGCCGGGTTGCCCAGGATCTGCGTCGGTGTCGTCTTCACGATCTCGAGGATCTTCGACGTCTTTCCGTCGCTCGTGGCGATCGCACGGACGACGTCGGACGAGGAGCCCTTCATCATGTGCTGGAGCTTCATCGCCCGAGCCGACTCCTCGGTGAGCTTCACCCAGCGGCCCGTGTTCGCCGCGATCTCCGACCCAGCCTGAGCGACGCCGGCGGAGGTCCCGAGGACCGAGTGGAGCTTGGGCAGACCGAGGTCTCGCGAGGGGACGCCGGCAGAGCCGAGGAAACGGTCGACGGCCGCGCGGTCTCCGATCACGGCGACGCCGTCGCCGTCGCTGATCAGCTCGATCTCGTCGCTCATCGAGGCTCCTGGAACTTGGGTTTGTGCCGTGGTCGGCGTGAGCCTATCCCGCAGACGCCTACCCGCGGGAAGCCTTGTGCCTCCCGCCGTCCGGCGGGGCCCGTGACACGCGTTTGTGGGGTGAAACGACCTCGCAGATGTCGCGAGTGCGGGCTTTCCCTTCCCGTCGACGCTATCGTCTGAATGCCCCACTCGGGGCAATTGGCACGTGAGAAAGCGGGGGTGCCGGCAGTGGTACAGGCGAAGGAGACCAACCTCGAGGGCATCCTCGAAGGCAAGAAGCAGTACCAGGTTCCGCTGTACCAACGTGTTTACTCATGGGGCGAGAAGCAGCTGCGCCAGCTCTGGGACGACCTCGTCGAGATTGCCGAGGTGCGGCAGAGGGACCCGAACGCGACCCACTTCATCGGTTCTCTCGTGCTCGCAGCCAGCCCGGGTTACGGCCCTGTGGGCGTGCAGGCGTTTCTCGTGGTCGACGGGCAGCAGCGGCTCACGACCCTCACGCTCCTGCTGGCGGCGCTACGGGACCATCAGGCAGCGGTCGACGGCGGTCACCACCGCGACCGTCTGGACCAGCAGTTCCTGGTGAACAAGTGGGAGGCGGGGGAGCCAGCAAAGCTGGTACCGACGCAGGCGGACCGTGCGCCGTTCCTGGCCGTTATCCGCGGCAGCGCGGAAGCTGGCGGCAGCGATGCGATCGGCGCCGCGTACCGCTTCTTCCGGGTGCGTCTGGCGTCGCACGACGATCCAGACGACGTCGACGACGTGCGCCTCCTCGAGGAGGCCGTTCTCCGAGGCCTTGCCCTCGTCGCGGTGACAGCTCAGCCGGGCGACAACGCCCACCGCATCTTCGAGTCACTGAACAACACCGGGCTTCGGCTGACACAGGCCGACCTGCTCAAGAACTATCTCTTCATGCGCTTGGGCGAGCGCGCCGAGTCCGTCTACGACGCCGTCTGGCTCCCGCTGGAGAAGAAGCTCACGAGCGAGAACCTCGAGCTGCTCTTCTGGCTCGACCTGGTTCAGGACGACGAGCGGGTCAAGCAGGCGGACACGTACACGGGCCAGCAGCGCCGTCTGGATCAGATGACCGCCGACGAGATCGAAGAGGAAGTACGCCGGATCGCGGCGCTCGGCAACATCCTCGCGACGATCCTTGACCCGGACCGCGAGGACGACGCCGAGGTGCGCCGCCGTCTGCAGCGCATGCGCGCTTGGGGAACGACGACCGCGTACCCGTTGGTCATGCAGGTGATGCTGCGTCGGGCCGAGGGCACCGCGACCCGCGACGAGGCGATCAACGCATTGCTGTGCCTGGAGAGCTACTTCGTGCGCCGGATCGTCACCGGGCGGGCCACAAAAAGCCTCAACCGGACCCTCCTGCAGGGGGCCGGAGCGATCAAGTCCGCATCTCATGTCGATACCGCGCTCCGGACCTTCCTGTCCGTGGGGCGCAAGTACTTCGCGACGGACGCACAGGTTCGCGACGCCGTTCACACGGTCCAGTTCTACTGGCAGGGCCGTGCCGCTCAGAAGAAGCTCATTCTGTTCTGGCTCGAGGAGTCCTACGGCGCCAAGGAGCGAGTGAGCGAATCGGGTCTCACGATCGAGCACGTCCTGCCGCAGACCCTCACCGACGAGTGGAGCGCCGACTTCGCGTCGACGCTGGAGCCGGGCAATGACGTGCGCTACGAGTACGAGGCCGTCGTCCATACGCTCGGGAACCTGACGCTGACGGGCTACAACTCCGAGCTGAGCAACCGCCCCTTCAGCGAGAAGCGCGTGCTGCTCGGCGAGAGCGGCCTCAAGATGAACCGGCCGATCGCGGACCAGCAGGCATGGGGCGTCTCCGAGATCTACGCTCGCGCAACACAGCTCGCCGAACGAATCATCGAGTTGTGGCCCGGTCCCGACGAGACCGCGATCGAGACGCCGCGGATGGGTACCGAGGGCCTCTGGGAGGCCGTGGCGGGCATCGTCGCCGCGATCCCCGCGGGCAGCTGGACTTCGTACGGCGAAGTCGCGATCGTCGCCGGCACTCACCCCAACCCCCTGGGTCAGCGGCTCGCATCGCACCCGATTGAGAATGCGCACCGGGTCCTGCAGGTGTCCGGGCGCGTGTCGCCGAAGTTCGCGTGGATCGAACCTGACCGCACCGACGACCCGCGAGCCGTGCTCGAGAGGGAGGGCGTCCGGTTCGACGAGCACGGTCGCGCTGAGTCCGCCCAGTTCTTGCCTGCGCAGGAGCTCGCTTGCCTGGCAGGGTACGACGTCGCTACGGACCCGTTCGACCGGTTCGCCCAGCAGGTCGCCGACCTATGGGGAGGTGCGGTCGCCGACGCGGTCGGCTTCATCTCCGATCGCTGGGAGGCCGCCGGCGGCTGGTTCCAGCTGGGCCCGGGTTCGTCACCGACCCTCTACTTCATGGCCGGTCCCGACACGGCCAGTCACATCTGGCCGATCGCCATGTATCCCAGCGGGTACTGCGAGGTGGTCTTCCAGTACCTCAAGACCCGGCCACCGTTCGACGACCCGGAGCTGCGGCAGGAGCTGCGCTCGCGCCTCAACGAAGCGCCCGGCGTCGACCTCCCGGACCGCCCGCGACCGAGCATCCGCTTGGAGGCATTAGCGGATCCCGAGGTCCGCGACACTGTGGTGAAGGCGCTCGACTGGTTCGCAGACACGGTTCGGGACCGGGACTTCGAGTAGGGGGCGAGGCTGTCATGACGTGTCTCTGGGGCCAGACTGCCCCCTCGGCGACGAGATGGGCCTCGGCAAGACCATCCAGGCGCTCGCGGTCATGTCCGACCTCGTGGTGGTCGGCCAGACACCGTTCCTCGTTGTGTGCCCGGCGAGCTTGCGCGCGAACTGGGCGCGCGAGGTCGAGAGCCGGACCACGCTGACGGCCGACCGCCTCCACGGCGACGACCGCGAGGAGGCGATCAAGGCGTGGGCGGCGGACGGCGGCGTCGGGCTGACGACGTTCGAGACGCTCACGCATGTGCCGACGGACGGGTCGGTGGAGGAGGTGGGGCTCGTCGTCGTCGTCGACGAGGCGCACTACGTCAAGAACCCCCGCACCCGCCGTGCCAGGCCGTCGCGGCGTGGGCGGGGCTCGTGTGGCGAGTCCTGTTCCTCACCGGGACGCCGATGGACAACCGGCTCGAGGACTTCCTTGCGCTCGTGAAGGTGCTCCAGCCCGACCTCTGTGCGCAGCTTCCGCGGCACCTCGGGCTGCTCGGGCCGGACGCGTTCCGGCAGGTCGTCGCGCCCGTGTACCTGCGGCGAACCAGGTCGACGTGCTCGTCGAGCTGCCCGACGTCATCGCCACCGACGACTGGGTCGACCTCACCGAGGCCGACGACAAGGTGTACCGGGAGGCGCGGCGTCGGGGAACCTCATGGCGATGCGGCAGGCGGCGTGGGTCGCGGGTGCCGGCGGCCGTGCACGCGTGCGCGAAGCTCGACCGGTTGGCGGCGATCGTCGCCGAGGCGCGGGAGGAGGGGCGGAGCACGGTCGTGTCTCGTACTTCCGGGACGTGCTGGACACGATGGTCGCGGCGCTGCGCGCGCCGGGGGTGAGCGTGCACGGCCCGCTGACGGGGGACGTGCCGGTGGGGGACCGGATGGCGTTGGTGGACGCGTTCACCGCCAACGACGCCGGCGCGGTCCTCGTGGCTCAGGTCGCCGTGGGCGGGACGGGCTCAACCTGCAGGCGGCCAGCGTCTTGGTGCTGTGCGAGCCGCAGCTCACCCCCGCCGCGGAGGCGCAGGCTGTGGCGCGGTTGCACCGGATGGGGCAGGTACGGACCGTGCAAGCGCACCGGTTGCTCGCCGAGGACGGGGTCGACGAACGGATCGTCGAGCTGCTCGCCGGTAAGCGGGAGGTGTTCGACGACTACGTGCGGCGGTCGAGGGTGGCTGCTGCGGCCGTGAGCGCGGTGGACGTCACGGAGGCGGGGCTCGCGCGCGACGTCGTCGCGTGGGAGCAGGCGAGGCTCGGGTACGGGGCGGTGTGGAGTGGGCTGGGGGACGACGGGCGCGTCGGCGGCACATGATGAATCAGCACCGACGTGTTGATGGCTCTGCTCGTAGCCTTCAATATGGCGACGGCGTACTGAAGGATCCTGCCGCCGCGGCGTCGCGCGGCGGTTCAGGGCGAGGGCTCAGCCGCGGAGCGCGGTGAACGTCGCGAAGCGTTCGGCGAGCCTTTCCGGGCTCGGTCGGTCGTCGGGTCGGCGCGGCACGTTGATCGTCCGGCCGTGCATCTCCTGCAGCCCGTGCTTGAGCATGGGGCCGTCGATCTCCTCGAGCAGGTCGAGTCCGAACTCGACTCGATAGTCTGCGTCGATGCCCATCATGTTCTAGTCGCACGCGGCGTGGTGGATCTCGCACAGCGCGAGCCCATTGGTGACCGCCGGGATGCCGCGTTCATCGGAGTCGGCGACGATGTGCGCGGCGTCGAGCAGCGAGGCGTGCTTGAGCTGGCACACCGCGCACTGTGTCTCGTAGGCGAGCAGCACCCGGGTGCGGAAGACCGGCTGGTGCAGCCGCTGCTTTGCCAGACGCAGGGCGTACTCCTTCTGTGGCACGCTCAGGTGACCGGGGTCGGGGACGAACGTGAACGACTCGTCGAGCGCGATGAGGAACTGCCTGGCCTCCGGGTAGTCGTCGACGACGTACACGGGCACGACGGGCGTGTAGATGTTCGGGACTTCCTTGCGGAACAAGATCAGCGGCATCCCCGTCGACAACGCGTTGCGGAGCTTGCGGTTGTCGCCCGACTACGGGTCGCCGTCACGGTACGCGTAGTGGAGGAGGCCGTCGTCGGACTCCGTGTCGTCATGGGGTTCGTGCGGCGTCGAGACGATCGACAGGGTGGACCCGAAAACGGCAGGGTTCCGGATGCTGCGCGAGTAATCGATGATCGGGAGCTTCCGTCGAGCCGGAAGCCGAGGAGCTCCTCGCGGTGCAGGAAGCCGCCGTTCGCTTCCGAACGCTCCAGGACCCAGTCGATGATCCGACGACGCGCCGCTGCCTCGAGCATGGAGTCCATGGGCGTAGCTCGCCAGTCAGGGCCGGCCACGCGCAACCGCGGGGCCCGCCCGACGCGGGGACATGCGCGTCGTGCCCCGCGTCGAAATGGTCGCCTGCGCGGTGTCGTCCTGCCTCGGTTGCCCGATGACGAGGCGCCCTTCACCTCCCGTTGCGGCATCCGCTTCTCGCCCAGCTCCTCGATCAGGCCGGCTGCCTTCATCATGGCGTTGAGGCTGACGCCAGGCGGAACCTTGCCCTGTTCGTCGAGGTGGCCCTGGATGTAGTCGCCCATCTTCACGTCGGCGTCGACGCGCGAGAGGAGCAGGTGTAGCCACGGTCGCCAGTCTGGTGGCCGCAGAGCGACAGCGCTGCGCGGATTGATGGGCTTGGGAAGCCATGCCGGACCACATCGACTGCTCCGTCCGCGCGAGCGTCAGTGGCAGTTCGGTCTCGGTCGACAGGGTCGACAGCCTCCAGCCGGGTCTGTGACCGCCGGTTTCACCCGCCACGTGTACTTGCGGCGCCTGATCTGCGAAGTTGTGTCATCGCGCTCGGTAGGCTCGTCGCGGCTGAGGGTGTCCGGGCCGAGATGCCCGGCAAGATTGGTGCCGGATACGAGAGGGAGTCTTGTGAGCAACGAACTGCGTTCGCTCCTTGCCCGGGTCGAGGACAAGGATCCCGACACCGCCAAGGAGCTCCGTCGGCACATCGACGCGCTACAGAGCCGACGACAGTTCGGTCTGAACTTCGAGCGCCACATGCCGGAGTCCGTGGCCCTCACGGGACGTCCCCTCGCGGTCGGCGACAAGGTCCGCTTCCTGCCGCGGCGTGGCGAGAAGACCGTAGAGTCGGATGCGACGTGGCTCGTCACCGGCATCACGGGCCCCAAGAGCGCGCAGATCGCTCGACTGATCGACCCGAAAACCAAGGACGATACCGTCCGCGCAGTCGTTGACCTGGTGTTCATCGCCGACTTTCGAGACCCGATCTACCCGGGCCTGGTCTCCACGGGCACGGTCGAGCATGGCGGCGACAAGCCATTCCACACCGTGGTCAACGCCGAAAACTTCCACGCGCTCGAAGCGATGCTCTACACGCATCGCGGCGGCATCGACCTGATCTACATCGACCCGCCCTACAACACCGGCGGCAAGACGTCCTGGCTGTACAATGACAGTTTCGTCGACAACGACGACAGCTACCAGCACTCCAAGTGGCTAGCGTTTATGGACCGTCGCCTGCGCGTCGCGCGCGAGCTCCTCAAGCCGAGCGGCGCGATCATGGTCTCGATCGGCGACGACGAGCAGCACCGGCTGCGGATGCTCATGGACCAGGTTTTCGGCACAGACAACCAGGTCGCTCAGTTGGCCGTCGAGATGTCGACCACATCGGGCCCCAAGACGACGAACGCCCAGCAAGGCACGATCGTCAAGAACGTCGAGTACGTGCTGATCTACCGCAAGTCGCCGGCGTTCGACACTCAGGTTCGGCACACCCCGCTATACGACTCGGTGAAGGGCTGGGACAAGGACTACGGGCTGTGGCTGAACGACGACGGCACGATCACGAGCTTCTATGACGAGTTGGCTGCAGATCCTGCCGTTCAGGCCGACATCGTCGCTGCCCAGCTCGTCAGGAAGGACGGGACGTTTGTCGGTGCGCAGGCGATGGACCGCCTGCTGGCGTTCTCGGATGCTGCCAACGCCTTCATTGAGGCGAACCTCGACCACATCGCGAGGCGCGATACGCCGCCCGTGTCGGTGAAGGATGTCGATGCCCCGGTGCGCGGGTGGATCGAGGTCGAGGCCGACCACCGGACGTACTTCGTCACCAGGCTGAAGAGCGGCACGATCAATCAGGTCTACACGCTCCGCCGGAACTACCGCGTGCCTGACGAGAGCGGCGGCAAGCTCGGTCGGACCGTCATCCGTGGCGATCTCTGGCGAGGGTTCCACCAGGACATGGGCACCGTCTCCCGCGAGGGCGGCGTCGGCTTTTCGAACGGGAAGAAGCCGATCCGGCTCATCCGCCAACTCATCAAGTGGGCGAACAACTCTCCTGACGCGGTCATCCTCGACTTCTTCGGAGGGTCCGGCACCACGACCCACGCCGTGATGGCGATGAACGCCGAAGACAGCGGCCGGCGGCGGTCCATCCTCGTCACGAACAACGAGGTCAACAAGGATTCCGCGACGGCCATGCGGAAGAAGGGCCTGCGCCCAGGCGACACCGACTGGGAAGCTGCCGGTGTATGCGTCGCGGTCACCACCCCGCGTCTGGCGAACGCCGCGGCCGAGACCGGAGCGAACGTCGAGTACTTCACTCTCACCTACGAGAATCCCGCGCTCGTCGAGCTGGACATGGCCTTCGAGCGGATTGCGCCGCTGCTCTGGGTGCGCGCGGGGGCGGAGGGTCGTCGAATCGACAAACGCGCGGAAACGTTCGACGTCGCTGACACCTATGCCGTGCTCTTTGACGTAGATGCATCGAAGCCGTTCCTTGCCGCCGTCGAGAAGTCGGAGGGCCTGCGGATGGCCTACGTCGTGACCGACGACGAGACGCAGTACCAGGCCGTTGCCGGTCAGCTCCCCGAGGGCGTCGAGTCTGTTCGGCTGTACGAGTCCTACCTCCGCACGTTCCAGATCAACACCGGGAGGGCGTGACCGATGCGCTTCACTCTGAAGGACTACCAAACGAGGGCCGTCCGGGAGATCCTCACGACGCTCGGCTACGCACGCGAGGACTGGCACACGCGCCAGCGCCGGACAACGTTCGCGCTGTCCTCGACCACCGGTTCGGGCAAGACCGTCGTCGCCGCGACGGTCATCGAGGCATTGATGCACGGCAGCGACGAGTTCGACGTCGAGCCGGATCCGTCGGCGGTCGTGCTCTGGGTCTCCAAGGACCCTGCCCTCAACGCGCAGACCAAGAGCCGCTTCATCGAGTGCGCCGACCGCATCCCCGCCGGTGACCTGGTGCTGCTCGACAAGACCTACGGCGAGGAGTCGTTGCGGACGGGCACCGTCTACTTCATCAACCCAGACAAGCTTCGGGAAGGGGCCGACTTCGTCAAGCACACGGACGATCGCAAGGTCACCTTCTGGGAGATTGTCCAGAACACCGTCAAGGACCTGGACAAGACGCTCTACATGGTCCTCGACGAGGCCCACGAGGGCTTGAAGACGCCGACCAGCACTGAGCAGACACTGGTCCAGAAGATCATCAACGGCAACGGCGTCAACTCCGCCATGCCCGTAGTGTGGGGCATCTCGGCGACCGTCAAGCGGTTCGACGACGCGATGTCGAAGGCGTCGGCCTTCACCAAAGAGAAGAACGTCATCATTGACCCGAAGGACGTCCAGGATTCCGGGCTCCTGAAGAACGCCCTCGAGCTCGACATCCCCGACGAGGAAGGCGACTTCTCGACCGCGATGGTTCGGGATGCGACACTCGACTTTGTCGAGGTCTGCGGACTCTGGGACGAATACTGCGACGAGCAGGGCATCGACCGAGTGGTACCCCTGCTAGTGGTGCAGATCCCGAATAAGGCTGCCGGGGAGCGGGACACCGAGAAGGGTCGCAAGGAGGAGGACACCCTCATCCACCTCGTTCTCGAGACGGTTCGCAAGCACTGGCCGGACATGCCAGCTGACGGCGTCTCGCACGTGCTCGGCGACCGCGCCACCATCGAGGTCGGTTCCTACGTGATCCCGAAGGTCGCGCCGCAGGACGTCCAGCACGACCATCAGATCCGCGTGCTGCTCGCCAAGGACGCCGTCTCGACGGGCTGGGACTGCCCACGCGCCGAGGTCCTGGTGTCGCTGCGCCCCGGCAAGGACGACACGTACGTCACGCAACTGCTCGGCCGCATGGTGCGCACCCCGCTGGCGCAGCAGACGAGCGTAGAGCGCCTGAACGCCGCTTCGTGCTACCTCCCATACTTTGATGAGAAGACGGCGAAGGCCGTTGCTGAGGAGATCATGGGCCTGCGCGAGCCCCGCTCCGGCGAGCGCGGGGCGGCCGTCGCGAAGGTGATGCTCAAGCCCGTCACCCTCCGCCGGAACGCGGACGTTCCCCAGGAGGTCTTCGACCTCCTCGAGGGACTGCCGTCGTATGCCAAGCCGGCCGTGGCTCCGCGGCCGATCAAGCGCATCCTGAAGGCCGCTCAGGCCCTGGCTCAGGATGAGCTCGTGCCGGACGCCGACAAGACCGCGCACCAGACGATGTTCGACGTGCTCGACAGCATCGTCTCGGAGAACGAGGCCGCCATCGAGGAGCAGGCGAAGCTCATCATGACGGCCGACATTCGACGGATCCTCGTCGAGCGGGGGAAGGAAGCGGCCACCACCGCCACAACTACGCGAGAGGCTGACGCCGCGACCGTCGATGACGCGCTCCGGCACCTGCGCCGGCTCGTCACCACGTCGGTGGTGAACGGCTACCTGTCGCGCAACATGATGGCGGCGATCAACGAGGCCGTGGAACGTGGCGAGCTGCCGTCGACCGTCGACATCACGGCCATCCGCGCGCGGGTCGCGGCTCTGGGCCTCGCGGAACTCGACGTGCAGACCCCCGTCGAGGACGCTGCTGACGCGTTGACACAGATGTGGCTGACAACCAAGGCCAAGGCCATCGCGAAGTTGCCTGACTCCCGGCAGCCGACCTATGAGGCCATCCAGGACATGGCCCGGGAGCCCGAGACCGTCGGGATCGAGATCAAGACGGACGAGCGCGTCGACTCGGTTGACCTCGACCGCAAGCCGCTACCGACGGAGAAGAAGCACGTGCTCTCGACGGCGGACGGGGACTACCCGCTCGACCTGAAGATGGCGAGGAACCGGTGGGAGCGGTCGACGATCACGCAGGAGCAGAGCCTCGGCACTCTCGCGGGCTGGTACCGGAACCCGTCGGCGGCCGGGAAGAACTCGCTGCGCATCACGCACGAGACCTCGGACGGCTGGAAGTCTGTCCAGCCGGACTTCGTGTTCGTGCACGTCGATGGCTCAGGCGCTGGACTGAAGCCGTCGATCGTCGACCCGCACAGCGCGCACCAGGGCGACTCCGGGCCGAAGCTCAAGGCACTCGCCGAGTACGCCGACGCTCACGGCGACCTGTACGACCGGATCATCGTCGTCGGCGTCGAGAAGGACGGGGCGCTCTACGGGCTCGATCTGAAGAACCCGAAGGTCCGGCGTGCCGTCTACGAGTCCCCGGCGGATACGGACTCAATCAAGGCTCTCTACGACACGTACGGAACGAAGTACACGATCATCCGTGCTGACCTCTGAGCGACCGACGAGGCCCGTCGTCATACGCGGGCTTCTCTGGTCTAGAGCACAAGCGCCTCCTGTATGGGGCTGAGATTCGTGCCGACGTGTCGCCACACCGTTGCCCTGTCTACGGGGCAGTATCAGGACCTGACAGTTCTGACCCGGGGCGCTCCTGCATCGACCCTGAGCACGAGGTGGTTGACCATGAGCCTGCGAACGCCGTATAGCGCGGGGTCGCGCCTCCGGACGCCTGTGACGAGTCGGACGGCGGCACTCGTATGACTGTCGATGCCGCTCAGCCACCGGTTGACTCGGATGCGGGGACGTCTTTGATCGAAGCCGTCCAAGCGCTCGTGCGCGGCGACTGGGACGAGGTCGAGAGTTCGCTCGTCACCTACGGGGACCCAATCGCCGTCGAGGGGACGCAATCGACCGTGCGATGTCACTTTCTCCGGAGCGATCCCCTTGGGAACCCCCGTCTCAAGACCCTGGCACAGCAGCTCGCTCAGCAGATCATCTACTACTGCATCCCGCGAACGGAGATCGAGAAGGTTCGGGCTCTACCTTTTGATAGGCAGATACCCGAGACCACTCGGCTCGCGAACGATGCCGCACGTCTTTTCACCCAGACCCAGTTGAAGACAGGCGAAGGCGCAGAGCTGCTGCTGTACGCGCTTCTGGAGAAAGGTCTCCGAATACCGCAGGTTCTCAGCAAGATGTCGCTGAAGACGAGCACGGAGATGCAGTACCACGGAGCGGACGGCGTTCACGCGAAGCTCCTCGACAACGGCGACCTGGCGGTCTACTGGGGCGAGGCCAAGCTCTACGAGTCGGTCGCCCAGGCCATGACAGATTGCATGGACAGCATCGCGCCATATCTGACCGGAACCGCACATGAGCAAGACGTGTTCCTCATCAGACACTATGCCGATACAGGAAACGCGGAGGTGACTGCGCGCCTGCTGGAGTATTTCAACGACAACTCGGTCCTCTCGGCCAACGTCGAGATGCGAGGCGCCTGCCTGATCGGGTTCGTCCATGAAGACTACCCGAGTCTGCCCCGCGATGAAGCCGCGGTAAAGGAACAGGTCGATGCGGCGCTGGCCGCTTGGGTTAGGTCAACGAAGACGCGTCTGGAGAACCGCGCATTGACGAAGCACAACATCGAGGTCTTCTTCTTCCCCATGCCATCAGTCCAGGATTTTCGCCAAGCGGTCAAGGACGAACTCCGGATCGACGGGGCATCATGAGCGAGCTGTCCGACCGGGTGCGAGGCCTCAGCAGGTTCCGGGCCGGTCTTGAGGCGATCACCATGCACTCGGTCCAGGCAGACGTCCCGTTGGTCGACGATCCGGCGTCCGTCGCGGAGGAGCCCGACTGGAGCTTCCTCTTGATGTGTTCGAGCGCCCTCACCCCCGAGCAGGACGAAGCCGCGCAGGACGCCGTCCTGCGCGTCGCCCAAGGCTGTCTGCGTTCGGATGGAAGCACAGACGAGCAAAAGGCGGCAGCGATCCTGCTGCTCGACCGAGTTGGCAACCAGCCCGCGATTGATCTGGCGCGCGAACGTGACGCAAGCATCCTAACGTCCATCGAGACGACCTCATCGTCACTGATCCTCGATGCGCTAGGTCGGCGCGCCGAGCTGACGGTGACATTGCCAAGCGGCGTAATCTTCGACGTGAACCCGTTCCAGAAGGACTTCTGGGATCTCGCGTCCGTCAATGACTGGGTGAGTGTCTCGGCGCCGACCTCCGCCGGCAAGTCATACATCATCCGCGAGTGGATGTTCGCCCAGCTTCGCGGACCGCAACCGAAACGCCTCGTCTACATCGCTCCCACCCGAGCGCTTGTAGAGGAAGTCAGCGAGGTGTTCAGGTCCGAACTCGGCGACGACATCGGCGTGCACACGCTTCCCTGGGACCCAGAAATAACCGCATACGAGAAGCAGGTCTTCGTCCTGACACAAGAGCGACTGCACCTGCTGCAACAGAGACTGCCCAGCTTCTCGCCGTCGCTCATATTCGTCGACGAAGCCCAGAAGATCTCCGACGGCACTCGCGGAATCCTGCTCACGCAGGTACTCGACGAGGCACTCCACCGAGACCCCGGCGTTCGACTTGTTTTCGCGAGCCCTCTGTCTGCCAACCCAGAGGTGCTGCTCGACTCCGCATCTGCGCAGCCCCGGAGCGCGGCGCTCGTCGGGGAGACCGTCACGGTCAACCAGAACCTCGTCTTCGTCAACCAGGTCCGTCGGAAGCCGCGCCGCTATGAACTCTCCCTCGTCCACGACTCCGAGGAGCGACGAGTCGGCGAGATCGAGCTGCCGGTGGCACCAGACGGAGTTGGCCAGAAGGTCCCGCTGATAGCGGCACGGATCGGAGGCGACTCGACCGGGAACCTCGTCTACGCGAACGGAGCCGCCGAGGCGGAGAAGTTCGCGCGGACGATATTCAACGCGCTAGGCGAAGGACTGACCGTCGAGTCCGACGCCATCCAAGAGCTGATCGACTTTTCCGCGGGAGTCGTCCATGAGCGGTTCCAGCTAGCAGAGTTCGCGAAACGCGGAATAGCCTTCCACTATGGTGACATGCCACTCGTCTTGAAGGCGAAGGTCGAAGAACTTTTCAAGCGTGGCGAGCTGCATTATCTTGTCTGCACCTCGACTCTCCTTGAGGGAGTCAATCTGCCGTGCCGCAACCTGTTCCTTCGTGCTCCCCACAAGGGCCCGCGACTGCACATGCCGATGCCCGACTTCTGGAACCTGGCCGGACGTGCCGGACGGTGGGGCAAGGAGTTTCAGGGCAACATCTTCTGTATCGACACGTCCGACGTCCGGGCATGGCCAGAAAAACCCGGCCACCGCGAGCGGTCGCTCATCGTGCCAGCAGCGACGACAACGCTCTCAGACGTCTCCAGGATCGTGGACTACATCGACCAAGGCGCCCACAAATCGGGTCGGGAAACGCCTGCCGAGTTCGAGTCCGTATTCAACTGGCTGACCGGCCGCTTCATCTCGGACGGCCGACTGGCGGACCTCCACGGCGTCACATTGGCGCCGGATGGAGCCGGACAGATCGCCGCGGCGCTCGAACGTGTGACGCCTACCCTCCGACTGCGCCCCGATCTTGTGAAGAAGCACGCGGGGATCAGCCCGATGTCGATGCAGCGTCTCCTCGACGCAGTCCTGGCGCATGGCCACCCGGAAGACCTCGCTCTCGTCCCTCCGACCAGCGACGACGCCTTCGACGAGTACAAGACCGCTCTGGACTTCGTCGCTGAATACCTCGGCGGCTCCTTCGAGCCGGAGTCCCGGCGCCTGTCACTCGCACGTCTCATCGTCCACTGGATGCGCGGAGTCCCTCTCAGCATCATCATCGACAACCGGGCGAACTGGCGCCGAGACCAGGGTGAAGAAGTCTCATACCCGCGGCTGATCCGGCAAGTGATGGCCGATGTCGAGGACATCGCGCGCTTCGAGGCGCCGAGATATCTTTCCTGCTACGCCGACGTAGTGGCGCAGGCCGCCAGAGAACTTGGCCGGCGGATGGACGTTGACGCCGTCGACATCGAGATGATGCTTGAACTCGGCGTGCCCCGTCCTACGGATATGTCCTTCATCTCGGTCGGTCTCTCCCGGGCCACGACCCGCGCGATCTCCGGGTTCGTCTTGGAGCCGGCTCTCTCTCCCGCCGAGTGCTCTACGTGGATTGAGACCGTTGACCTGGAAGAGCTTGAGCTTCCTGCCTTCGCGGTCCGCGAGATCGTGGCGCAACGGCAGCTGCTGGCAGAGCGGCGTTGGCACGCGGGATAGTCCCAAGACCGTGCCTTTGTCGGCGGCTCAGGAGGTCGCTTGGAACGCTGAGAATTGAGTGGTGACACCCTGCTCACCTGAAGGGACCAGAAGAGGGACCAGATTCATGCCAGTTGTTCCGAGCCCCGCAAGCCGTCGTCCAGAGCGGGAGACGGAGCGTCTGGACACCCTTGACCAGGTCAACCACGTCCCCTCCCAAGAAGGCCCCTGCGCAGGCCGATTGACGCCCCAGCAGTCAGATCGCGCGCTGTTTTGTTGGCGCGAAGAGGTAGACCAAAAGGGGGCCCAAGCCCTGCAAGACATGCAATCCATGAAGATTAAACGGGTTCGAATGAGGCGCAAAAATAGCGTCTGAAACTGGGATTTCAGTATTGTGAGGGACCTAGGGTAAAGGGGCTCCCCGCCGGATCGGCGAAGAGCCATTTACTCCGCAGGGGAATCCAGCGCGATGCCTCCAGTTGTCTTTTGGGTCGATTTACGCCGGCACAGTGCTGCCACTGTGATAGGTCGTCTTGGAGCCTCGGACGCTTCTGCCTGAGCATCCCTGCGACTGCGCTCCGCAGACAGGTGCGCGGTCGGTGATCTGCGCCGCCGATGCGATGTCACACGCTGAAGTACTTCGCCTCGGGGTGATGCAGGATGAAGGCATCCGTCGACTGCTCCGGGTGCAGCTGCAGCTCCTCGGACAGCGTGACCCCCACCCGCCCGGGCTTCAGGAGCTCGACGACCTTGTGCCGATCTTCCATGTCGGGGCATGCGGGGTACCCGAGCGAGAACCGCGCGCCGCGGTAGTCGAGCTTGAACAACCCCTCCACGTCGGACGGTTCCTCATCCGCGAACCCGAGCTCCGTGCGCACGCGTGAGTGCCAGAACTCGGCGAGCGCTTCGGTGAGCTGCACGGACAGCCCGTGGAGCTCCATGTACTCGCGGTACTTGTTCTCGGCGAAGAGCCGGGCGGTGTGCGGGGTGACGGTGTCGCCGATGGTGACGAGCTGGACGGGCAGCACGTCGTACCGCCCGGTCTCCTCGATCCATTCCTTCGGCTTGATGAAGTCGGCGAGGCACAGGTGCCGGTCGCGCCGCTGCCGGGGGAACCGGAAGCGCAGCCGCTCGGTCCCCACCTCGCCGCCGGAGCCGCCGTCGGGCCCGGTGTGGTGCGCGACGACCACCTCGTCGCCCTCCGACCACACGGGGAAGTACCCGTAGATCACGGACGGGTCGACCATGCCCTCGGCGCGGATCGCGTCGAGCCACGCGCGCAGCCGCGGCCGCCCCTCGGTGTCGCGAAGCTCTTCAAAGGAAGCGCCGTCCTCGCCGCGCCCCGGCTTGAGCCCCCACTGTCCGAGGAACGTGGCCCGCTCGTCGAGGAACGCCGCGTAGTCCGCGAGCTGCAGCCCCTTGACGATCCGCGTCCCCCAGAACGGCGGCTCCGGCACGGGGTTGTCCGCGGCCACGTCTGACCGGGCGGGCAGGTCCTCCTCCGGCGTCTGCGTCACCGTCACGACGGCGTGTCGCCGCTTCTTCAGCTCTGGCAGCCCGACCGAATCAACAGCCTCACCCCGGGCCACCCGCACCAGCGGCTCCATGAGCCGCAGGCCCTCGAACGCGTCGCGCGCGTACCGGACGACGCCGTCGAACTGGCCGGCGAGGTCGTCCTCCACGTACGTGCGGGTGAGGGCCGCGCCGCCGAGCAGCACCGGCCACCGCTTCGCGAGCCCGCGCGAGGTCAGCTCCTCGAGGTTCTCCTTCATGACGACGGTCGACTTCACGAGCAGCCCGGACATGCCGATGACGTCGGCGTCGTGCTCCTCGGCGGCCTCGATGATCGCGGTGATCGGCTGCTTGATGCCGATGTTGTGCACCGTGTAGCCGTTGTTCGTGAGGATGATGTCGACGAGGTTCTTGCCGATGTCGTGCACGTCGCCGCGGACGGTCGCGAGCACGATCGACCCCTTCGACGAGTCCGCCCCCTCGACCTTCTCCATGTGCGGCTCGAGCAGCGCCACGGCGGTCTTCATGACCTCCGCGGACTGCAGCACGAACGGGAGTTGCATCTCGCCCTTGCCGAACAGCTCGCCGACGACCTTCATGCCCTCGAGCAGGTGCGTGTTGACGATGTCGAGCGCGGGCATCCCCTCGACGAGGCGGGCCTCGTCGAGGTCGGCCTCGAGGCCCTTGAGTTCGCCGTCGATGATGCGGCGCTCCAGCCGCTCGCCGACCGGCAGCGACGCGAGCTCGGCGGCCCGGGCGTCCCTCAGCGCAGCACTGTCCACCCCCGAGAACAGGTCGAGCAGGTGGGCGAGCGGGTCGTGCGTGAGGTTCCCTGCGTCGTCGTACTCGCGCTTGTCCCAGACGAGGTCGTAGGCGGCCTGGCGCTGGTCGTCGGGGATCTGGTTGAGGGGGAGGATCTTCGCGGCGTGCACGATCGCCGAGTCCAGCCCCGCCTGGACGCACTCGTGCAGGAACACCGAGTTCAGCACCGTGCGCGCAGCCGGGTTGAGCCCGAACGACACGTTCGACACCCCGAGCGTCGTGTGCACGCCGGGGTACTTGGCGACGAGCGCGCGGATCGCCTCGATCGTCTCGATGCCGTCGCGGCGCGTCTCCTCCTGCCCGGTCGCGATGGGGAAGGTGAGGCAGTCGACGATGATGTCCTCGCGCTTCATGCCCCACTCGCCGGTGAGCGTGTCGACGAGCCGGGACGCGATCGCGAGCTTCGTCTCGGTGGTCCGCGCCTGGCCCTCCTCGTCGATCGTCAGCGCGACGACGGCCGCCCCGTGCTCCTGCACGAGCGGCATGACCCGCGCGAACCGCGACCCCTCGCCCTCGCCGTCCTCGAAGTTCACCGAGTTCACGACGCCGCGCCCGCCCAGCAGCTCCAGGCCCGCCTGGATCACGGCCGGCTCGGTGGAGTCGATGACGAGCGGCAGCGTGGACGCCGACGCCAGCCGGGACACGACCTCGCGCGCGTCAGCGACGCCGTCGTGCCCCACGTAGTCGACGCACACGTCGAGCAGGTGCGCGCCGTCACGGGTCTGGGCCCGGGCGATGGCGACGCACTCGTCCCAGTCGCCGGCGAGCATCGCCTCGCGGAACGCCTTCGACCCGTTCGCGTTGGTCCGCTCGCCGATCGCGAGGAACGACGCGTCCTGGTGGAAGTCGACGTGCGAGTACAGGGACGCGACGCCGTTCTCGGGCTTCGGGTCGCGCACGGTGATGGACTGGCCGCCGACCGCGTCGACGACGGCCGCCAGGTGCTCGGGCGTCGTCCCGCAGCAGCCCCCGACCAGCCCGAGCCCGAACTCGCGCGCGAACTGCGTGTGCGCGGCGGCGAGGTCGGACGCGGACAGGGGGTAGCTGGCGCCGTCGGGCCCGAGGACGGGGAGCCCCGCGTTGGGCATGCACGTCACGGGTGCGGTCGAGTGCCGCGACAGGTGGCGCAGGTGCTCGCTCATGAGGTCGGGGCCGGTGGCGCAGTTGAGGCCGATCGCGTCGACGTCGAGCGCCTGGAGCGCCGTGAGCGCCGCACCGATCTCGGAGCCCATGAGCATGGTCCCGGTCGTCTCGACCGTCACCGACACGAACACCGGCACGTGCAGCCCGATCTCGCGCATCGCCTCGCGCGCGCCGTTCACCGCGGCCTTCGCCTGCAGCAGGTCCTGGCTCGTCTCGACCAGTACGGCGTCCGCGCCGCCCCGCACGAGGCCCACCGCCTGCTGGGCGAACGTGCCCTTGAGGTGGGAGTACGTGGTGTGCCCGAGGCTCGGGAGCTTGGTGCCTGGGCCCATCGAGCCGAGCACGAAGCGCGGACGGTCGGGCGTCGAGAACGTGTCCGCGGCCTCGCGCGCCAGCCGGGCGCCGGCCTCGGCGAGCTCGGTGATGCGGTCGTCGATGCCGTAGTCCGCGAGGTTCGACC
Organism: Luteimicrobium sp. NPDC057192; assembly: GCF_042670205.1. Taxonomy (NCBI): domain Bacteria; kingdom Bacillati; phylum Actinomycetota; class Actinomycetes; order Micrococcales; genus Luteimicrobium; species Luteimicrobium sp. NPDC057192. Next base: position 23,843 of record NZ_JBHUWD010000048.1, read on the forward strand.
AGTTCGCGCCGAACGTGTTCGTCTCGATCGCGTCCACGCCCACGGCCAGGTACGCCTCGTGGACCGACCGGATGATGTCCGGGCGCGACACGTTGAGGATCTCGTTGCAGCCTTCGAGGTTCTGGTAGTCCGCGAGCGACGGGTCCTGCGCCTGGATCATCGTCCCCATCGCGCCGTCGGCCACGACGACCCTCGAACGGAGTGCGTCGGCGAGCTGGGCGGAGCGGGCGGTCAGCATGTCTCGGAGTCTAGGGCGAGGGCGCCCACGAGGGGCCGGGCCGTCCACCGACGCAACTTCTTGCCAGATGTCACAAGTCGGAAATGGCGGCGAATCACCGAATTGACCTGCGCTCCCTAGCGTGGCGGTGTCTTGACCGGTCCCCGCACCAGGCAGGACCGGCCACGTCTACCACCGAGAGGTAGGGCACATGACTGACAAGCTGGATCTCCTGGACGAGAAGGCCTCGGGCGGCGTCTCACGCCGCGGGTTCCTTCAGGCCGTGGGCATCGGTTCCTCCGCCGGCGTGATGCTGGGGGCCATGGGCGCGATCGGCCTGGCGCCCACCGCGGCGGCGCAGGGGCACGGACCGGGCGGTCTGGCGCACAAGCAGGACTGGAGGTGGAGCCCGCCGAGCCGGGCCGACTTCAGCGCCAAGGGCAAGAAGAACGACAAGCGCGTCGTCGTCATCGGCGCGGGTCCCGCGGGTCTGTGCTCGGCGTACGAGCTCCAGAAGGCCGGGTACAAGGTGACGGTGCTCGAGGCGCGCCACCGTCCCGGCGGTCGCACGCTCACCATGCGCCCCGGCGACAAGGAGACCGACCTCGACGGCGTCACCCAGGTCGCCCAGTGGGACGACGGCGTCTACATGAACTGCGGCGCCGGCCGGGTGGCGCAGTGGATGGTCACGATGGAGTACTACCGCGAGCTCGGCGTGCCGTACCAGGTCATGACGAACGCCAGCGCCGAGGCCTACCTCTACAACGAGAAGCGGGGCTCGACCCCGGGGAACCCGACCAAGTATCGGACCGCGAAGGCGGACTTCTACGGCACCGTCGGGGAGCTGCTCACGTACGCGGCGGACCAGGGTGCGCTCGACGCGAAGCTCACCGAGGAGGACAAGGTCAACCTCAAGTCCTTCCTGAGCGCCCTCGGGTCGCTCAAGGACGGCAAGTACTGGGACGCGCCCACCCACGCCGACCGCGGCTACTCCCAGTACCCGAGCGCCTGGAACGTCGAGGGGGTCGAGCTGCCCCCGACGCGGCCCGACATGTCGCAGACGCTGGCCAGCCGGTTCGGCAACTACTTCGAGTTCGAGAACAGCTGGGAACAGGCCATGCTCATGTTCCAGCCGATCGGCGGCATGGACACGACGTACCAGTACTTCGTGCGGGCGATCGGCGAGCACAACGTGTTCTTCAACTCGCCGGTCACGGGCGTCGAGAACACGTCCGACGGCGTCAAGGTCACCTACCAGGACAAGCACGGCAGGAGCTACCAGCTCGCGGCGGACTTCGCCGTCGTCGCATCGCCGGCGCACATCGCGCGCACCTTCACCAACAACTGGGGCGCGGACATCGACACGGGCCTCGGCGAGTTCGCCAAGGGCGCCGCCGTCGGGAAGATCGGCCTGCAGTACGCGTCGCGCTGGTGGGAGACCGACCACCACATCTACGGCGGCATCACCGAGACCGACATGGACCTCCAGCACATCTGGTACCCGTCCTACGGCTACGGGGAGCGCAAGGGCCTCATCATCGGCTACTACAACACGGGCACCGCGGCCAGCACGTACGGGGCGCTGTCCCCGAAGGAGCGCGAGGCCCGCGCCGTCGAGCAGGGCGTGAAGATCCACGGCGAGAAGTACCGCACCGAGCTCGAGCACTCGTTCTCGATCGCGTGGCACAAGGTGCCCCACATCCAGGGCGCGTGGGCGTACCCGAACCTGGCCTCGCCCTACTTCCAGAAGCTCCAGGAGGGCGCGGGCAACGTGTACTTCGCGGGCGACTGGATGTCGGAGATCTCCGCGTGGCAGCACGGCGCCTTCTGGGCCGCGCGCTACGCCGTCCAGTCCCTGCACGAGAAGGCCGTCGCGACCGCCTGACGACCGCCGGTGCCCGGCCGCCCGCGCGGCCGGGCACCACCCCAGCGCAGCCCGTCTGCGTCCACCGTGAGACCAAGGGAGTCATCAACATGGGCATGCTCAAGCCGTGGCACATCATCGTCCTCGTGGCCGTCGTCCTGCTGATCTTCGGGGCGCAGCGCCTGCCCGACCTCGCGCGCAGCGTGGGCCAGTCGCTCAAGATCTTCAAGAGCGAGGTCAAGGAGCTCACCGGCGAGGGGGAGCAGACGCCCGCCACCAGGCCCGTCGCGGTGCCGGACCCGGCGCCCGTCTCGGCGTCCGAGGCCTGACGGACAGGGCGCCGGAGCCATGCTGGACATCAACGGCGGCGAGCTCCTCGTCATCGCGGTGCTCGCCGCCGTCCTCATCGGACCCGAACGGCTGCCGGAGTACGTCAAGCAGGTGACCGCCTTCGCCAAGGCGGCCCGCGGGTGGGTCGTCCAGGCGCGGGACCGCGTCACCGACGAGCTCGGGCCCGACGGCGTCGGCGTCGACTGGGCTCAGCTCGACCCGCGCCGGTACGACCCGCGCTCGATCGTCCGCGAGGCGCTGCTCGAGGACCTCCTGCCGGGCGGCGTCCGCAGGCCCGCCGGGTCGGTGGAGGACGTCGTCGTGCGTCTTCCGCCGGGTGCGGTCGCGATGCACGACGGCGGCCCCGGGGCGGTTCCCGGCGCCGCCGCCCCAGCGGTGCAGGACGCGTCCGGCGGCGCGCCGGTCGGCGCGCCCGGCGTCCGGACCGAGGCGGCCTGAGGTGGCGACGCTCACCTCGGACCCGGCGCCGGACCTCACGGGCGACCCCGCCCCCGGCCCGCGGACGCGAGACGGCCGGGGGCGGATGACCCTGCGCGCCCACCTGGCCGAGCTGCGGCGGCGAGCGTTCCTCGCCGCCGCGGGCCTCGCGGTCGGCGCGGCGGCGGGCTGGGCGCTTTACGACCCGTTGCTCGCGGTGCTGATGCGCCCGCTCAGCCGGGCGGCGTCGGCCCAGGGCGCGGAGATCGCGCTCAACTTCGCCTCGCTCGGCGCGCCCCTGGACGTCCGGATCAAGGTGTCGCTGTTCCTCGCCGTCCTGATCACGTGCCCGTGGTGGCTGTACCAGGGCTGGGCCTTCGTCACTCCGGGCCTCACCGGGCGTGAGCGGCGATACACCGTCGGGTTCCTCGCCGGCTCCGTGCCGCTGTTCCTGCTCGGCGGCGGCCTGGCCTGGTGGATGCTCCCGCACGCCGTGGACGTCCTGTCCTCGTTCGTCCCCGACGGTGCGGCCCAGCTCCTCAACGCGCAGGACTACCTGACGTTCGTCATGAGGCTCGTCCTGGCCTTCGGGGTCGCGTTCGTGACCCCCGCGCTGCTGGTCGCGCTCAACTTCGCCGGGATCGTGCGCCACGAACCGCTCGCGCGGGCCTGGCGCTGGGCCGTCCTCCTCGCGTTCGTGTTCGCCGCCGTCATGACGCCCACCCCGGACGCGCTGACGATGGTCGCCGTGGCCGTGCCGATCTGCGCGCTCTACCTCGCGGCGCTCGCCGTCACCACGTGGCACGACCGAAGTACGGACCAGCGGGCCTGACGCCTGCTGCTCGCGCTCGGTGAACTCGGTCGCCGTCGGGGCGCGCCATCGCCGCGGGCCGGTTGTCCACAGGGTGGACCCGTGGTGGCGGCGGGGCTGACGGTTGCCTGTAGGGTCGGCGCGTTCGTTCCGTTGTCGCACGTAACAGGGGGCCTGGTGGACACGCACAGCGACGTGACGCACCGTCCGACTGATCAGCACGCCTCATCCCGGGAGTCCGTGGGCCAGCGCGCCGTCGCGTCACGTCCGCGCGCGCGGCGGATCTGGGGCGGCGTCGCCGTCGTTGTCGTCGCCGCCCTGGCGCTCGCGGGCTGCACCAGTGGTTCAGGTGAGGCCGGCCCGACGACGCAGGCTCCCGTCTCCCCGTCACCGTCCGTGAGCACGCCGGCGGTCACGCCAGCACCGACCGCTACGCCGTCGAAGACCGCGTCCGCAGCCAGCGGTGCACCGAAGCGTCCGACGGGCATGAACGCCAACACCGCCGAGGGTGCGAGGAAGACGGCGCTGTACTTCATCCAGCTCTACCCGTACATGTTGCGGACCGGTGACACCAAAGAGTGGGATCGCCTCTCCGTGAAGAAGCAGTGCGAGTTCTGCTCGGAGGTCCGCGCGAAGGCCGTGAGCAAGAAGAAGCACCACCAGGTCTTCTCAGGCGGCGAGATCAAGGCGAAGGTCGTGACCACCTACGACCGCGACACGCTGTACGACGCCTACCCGATTGACATCCAGATCGATCAGCAGGCATCGGTCACTCATGACAAGGCTGGCAAGGTCGTCGCCACCGGTAAGCCGGTTTCGTCCATCGTCACCGTCGAGGCCGCGCGGGTCGGCCGGGTCTGGAAGATCCTCGAGATCGGCTCGGACGGCAAGAATTGAGACGTCGTGGGTCGTTTGCCGGGGCTGCGTTCGTGTGCGCGCTCGTCGTGGGAGTGTCCTCTGGTGCATGGGCTGGGGACGAGTTCACAAGCTCGTCAGACGGGAACCAGATGGAAGTTGGCCGCTACATCGGCGGCGACCCAATCGAGGACCCTGGCCACCGCGTGGGCGGCTTCGCAACGGTCCGGTACGAGCGTCAACCTGCGATCCTCTGTCGCGGCGGTGACGACGGTGCTGTCCAGGATTGTGCGTGGCTGATCGAGAAGGTCGCGGGCATCGACTGCCCGGATAACGCGATCTCGTTGGCGCCCCTGTTCCGGTCTACGCGTGAGGTGGCGGACGGCGAGCCGGGTGAGTGGTCGCCGTGGGAGTACGTCGAGTCGAACCTGTGCCTCAAGCCGGCTGATCTCGCCGCGGACGTGACCAAGGCGTTCAAGTCGCTGACCATCAAGCCGTCCCCGATCCGCGTGCAGCCGAGCGATGGCCAGGTGCTCATCAACATGTTCACCGTCACCTACACGGACGCCGAGGCGGAGACGTACAACATCAAGCTCGGCACCGGCGACCAGATGATCCCGATCGAGGTCCAGGCCGTGCCGACGAGCTTCACGTGGACCTACGGCGACGGCGAGGCACCGTTGACCACGGCAGACCCGGGCAAGCCGTATCCCGACCAGACGATCACCCACACGTACGCCCACAAGGGCGCGTCGAGCCTGGGGCTGTCGACGACGTGGACGGGCCGGTTCCGGATCGAGGGCCTCCCGGCCGATCCGAACGAGCCTGACACGTGGACCGCGATCCCCGGAGAAGCCCGGACCACGAGCCCGACGTTGCCGATCACCGTGTACGAACGTCGACCGCACCTGGTCGACGGCGCCCTCGGCTGAGGCGCCGGGCTTGCTTCCGGGTCGTACGTCGTTCGGTCATCCACAGATCCGCGGGAGCTGCCCTGTTCGGCGGTTCGGCTCGGTAGCGTCGGGCAGTTCACACGTACGCCGCGCCCGCGGCTAGTCATGTTCAGGGGGAGAGATGTCGCGTCCGGTCGATTGGTCGCCGGTGGGGTTGGACGTGGATCCGACGCCGGGTGATCCGGTGCTGGTGCTGTCGGGTGGGCGGGAGTACC
>NZ_JBHUWD010000049.1:0-29525 GCF_042670205.1 Luteimicrobium sp. NPDC057192
GATACCGATGCAGGATCGGTATCTCGGCCGGATCTCGGTATCTCGTGCCTTAGGGGCGCCGGGCGGCTGGGGCTGGGGCGTGGCTACGCCAGGCCGAGGGCGTCCGCGACGCCGGGGGCCAGGGCGGCGAGCGCCGCGGCCCGGGCGCCGTGGGCGTCGTCGGCGGCCAGCGCGGCCTGCGCGACGGCCTGCGCCTGCGCGAAGGTGTGCGCCTTGACCGCGAACCGGACGGCGGGCACGGCGACGGGCGCCATGGACAGGCTCGTGATCCCGAGCCCCGTCAGCACGACGGCCATGAGCGGGTCGGACGCGGACTCGCCGCACACCCCGACGTCCTTGCCGGCCCGCTGTCCGGCGGCCGCGGTCGCGGCCACGAGGTCGAGGACGGCGGGCTGCCACATGTCGATGAGGTCGGCGAGCTCCCCGCGCAGCCGGTCGGTCGCCATCGTGTACTGGGCGAGGTCGTTGGAACCGATGGAGACGAAGTCGACCTCGGCGAGGATCGCGTCGGCCCGCAGCGCGGCGGCGGGGATCTCGACCATGACGCCGACCTTCGTGATGCCCTGCGCGTGGGCCGCGGCGGCGAAGTCCCGGGCCTCCCCCGGCGTCGCGATCATGGGCGCCATGACCCAGGGCTCGAGCCCGGTCTCGCGCCGTGCGTCGCCGAGCGCCTCGAGCTGGGTGGTGACGACGTCGGGCACGGTCCGCACGAGCCGGTAGCCGCGCACGCCGAGCGCCGGGTTCTCCTCGTCCGGCTGGGTGGCGAACTTGAGCGGCTTGTCGGCGCCGGCGTCGAGCGTCCGGACCACGACCTTGCGGCCCCCGAACGCCCGCAGCGCCCGCGCGTAGGTCGCGGCCTGGCCCTCGCGGGTCGGCGCGGTCTCGGCGTCGAGGAACAGGACCTCGGTGCGGAACAGCCCCGACCCCTCGACGGCCTGCGCGGCGGCGCGCTCGGCGTCCTCCGCGGTGCCGATGTTCGCGAGCAGGAGGACGCCGTGCCCGTCCGCGGTCGCACCCGGGGCGTGGTCCTCGGCGAGCCGCGCCGCGACCTCGGCGCGCTGCGCGAAGCCGTCCGCGACCTCGGGCGCCGGGTCCACCTCGACGGTCCCGGCGGCGGCGTCGACGGCGACGACGGTGCCGTCGGCGAGCCCGGTCGCCCCGCCCGCGCGAACGATGCACGGGATGCCGAGCTGGCCGGCGATGATGGCCGTGTGCGAGGTGGGGCCGCCGAGCTCGGTGACGATCGCGAGGACGTGGCTCACGTCGAGCGTCGCGGTGTCGGCGGGCGCGAGGTCCTTCCCGACGACGACGGACGGCCGGGTGAGCGCGGGCACGCCGGGCTCCGGCACCCCGAGGATCCGGGCCACGACCCGGTCGCGGACCGACCGCAGGTCGGTGACCCGCTCGGCCAGGTACCCCCCGGCCTGCTCGAACATGGTCGCGAACCCGTCGACGGCCCGGTCGAGCGCCGCCACCGGCCCGGACCCGCCCGCGATCCCCGCCGCGGTCTGCTTGCGGAGCGCCTTGTCGTCGGCCATCTGCGCGGTCGCGCCGAGCACCTCGACGGCCGCCCCGGACGCGGCGTCGGCCTGGGCACGCAGCCCCGCCGCGACCGCGTCGAACGCCGCGGTGACGCGCTCCTGCACCGCCTCGGCCTCGCCGGGCGCCGTCCCCGGCTCGTCACCCGGCACCGCGGGCGCGCCCGCCACCTGGACGACGGGCCCGACGACACCCGCCCGTCCTACCCCGACGCCGTGCAGCACGGTGCGCGGGGCGTCGGCGTCGTCGGTGGCAGCACTGGTCACGTGCGACATGGTTCCTCGATCCTCGGCGGAAGAGTGGTCTAGACCAGATGCTAGTCCTTCCGGGCCGGACCCGCCGCCCGCGCGACGACGATCGCCCGCGCTACGGCAGGCGCGTCGCCTTCATCGCCCGGAACGCGCGGGTCATCAGCGAGGTCCACTGCTCGCCCGGCCGCTCGTGGAGGGTGTCGAAGCTCAGGCCGCGGGCCACGCCGCGCTCGACCGCGACCGTCTGGACCTCGGTGACCGCCTCGATCCCCTCGCGGCCGTGCCGCCGCCCCAGCCCCGACGCCTTGAAGCCGCCGAGCGGCGCGGAGACCGACCCCCAGGCCGCGGCGTACCCGTCGTTGATGTTCACGGAGCCCGCCTGGACGCGCGCGGCCAGTCGGCGACCGCGCCCCGTGTCCCCCGTCCAGATGCTCGCGTTCAGCCCGAACTCGGTGTCGTTCATCGCGTCGACGGCCTCGTCGTCCGACGCCACCCGCCCGACCGAGACCACCGGGCCGAACGTCTCCTCGCGGGCGCACACCGCGTCGTCGGGCACGCCGTCGAGGACCGTCGGGGCGTAGAAGTACGGGCCGAGGTCGGCGCGGTGCACGCCGCCCGCGAGGACGGTGGCGCCGCGCGCGATCGCGTCGTCGACGTGCGCGACGACCCGGTCGAGCTGGGCCTGGGACGTCAGCGAGCCCACCTGGTGGCGGTAGTCGAGCCCGGGGCCCATCGTGAGGTCGCGCACGAGCGGGACGAACTCGTCGAGGAACTCGTCGGCGACCTGCTCGTGGAGGATCAGCCGCTCGATCGACATGCAGAGCTGGCCCGTGTTGGCGAAGCACGCCCGCACGACGCCGCGCGCCGCGGAGGCGACGTCCGCGTCGGCCGCGACGTAGAGCGGGTTCTTGCCGCCGAGCTCGAGCGTGGCACCGATGAGCCGCTCGCCCGCCTGCGCGGCGACCGTGCGGCCGACGGCCGTCGAGCCCGTGAACACGATGTGGTCGACGGACCCGGTGAGCGCCCTGCCCACCTCGGGCCCCCCGTACACGACCTGCACGACGCCGGCCGGCAGGCCGGCGTCCTCGAGCGCCTCCGCGGCCCAGAGCATGGTGAGCGGGGTCTGCAGGTCGGGCTTGACGACGGCCGCGTTGCCCGCGACGAGCGCCGGGAGGATGTCGGACAACGTGAGGGTCAGCGGGTAGTTCCACGGCGCGATCACGCCGACGACGCCGACCGGGTGCCGCAGGATCCGCGTGCTCGTGAGTCCCGGGATCATGCCGGGCACGCGCCGGGTCTGCAGGTAGCGGTGGGCGCGGAGGCCGTAGTGGCGGGCCACCTGAGCGACGTCCATGACCTCGTCGAACGCGCTCGTGCGCGACTTGCCGTTCTCGAGCTGGAGGAGGTCGAGCACCTCGGACTGCCGGTCGAGCACGACGTCGTGCAGCCGCAGCAGCACCTTCTCGCGCTCCCGGACCGGGACCGCGGACCAGGCCTTCTGCGCCTCGCGGGCCCGCGCCACGGCGTCCGCGACGTCCTGCTCCGAGGACAGGGGCACCGCGACCAGCGGCGCACCCGTGAAGGGCGCCACGGTGCGGTTCTCGCCCGCCCCGCGCGAGCTGGCGAGCCGGTCGAGGAGCGGCGCGACGACGTCGGGCTCGAGCGCGTACGTCGCGGTGGGGCTGTCGGGGTCGAGGAGGCCGTCGACGCTGACGTCGTCCGTGCTGTCTGCCATGGCCCCAGGCTACGCGTCCGGTACCGCGAGTCCTAGGTGGTCGACGGCCCCGGGTCGACGTCAGGGCCACCCTGCGCGAGGGGGAAGCGGCGCCCCAGGACCGTCGTCTCCTGGTCCGTGTAGCCGAGGGCCGCGTAGAAGCCCGTCGCGTCGCCGTTCGTGTGCCGCACCATGAGCTGGACCTTGCTCGCGCCCTGCGCGGCGAGCCACGCCTCGGCCGCCACGACGGTCTCGCGACCGAACCCCCGGCCCTGCCAGGCGGCGTCCACGGCCACGTAGTACAGCCAGCCGCGGTGGCCGTCGTAGCCGGCCAGCGCGCTGCTCACGACGACGTCCGCCCCCGCCACGTCGACGTGCCCGACCAGGACCGTCGACGTGGCCGTCGCGCGGGCGTCGGCGATGTCGCGCTCGGGGTCGTTCCAGGGCCGAGTGAGGCCGCACGCCGTCCACAGCGCGACGAGCGGGGCGACGTCGTCGTCGGTGACCTCGACGACGCGCAGCTCGGGCGCAGGCAGCCGCAGCCCGACGCCGTCGCGCGTCCCGGACGGCCCCGACCCGGCAGGGGTGGGAGGAGGGGTCACAGCAGGCTCCCTGCGGTCAGCGGGGCTGGTACGGCGAGACGACGACCTCGACGCGCTGGAACTCCTTGAGGTCCGAGTAGCCCGTCGTCGCCATCGCGCGGCGCAGCGCACCCACGAGGTTGAGCGTGCCGTCGGCCTGGCGCCCCGGCCCGAAGAGGATCTCCTCGAGCGTCCCGGCGGTGCCGACGCGCACCCGCTCGCCGCGCGGGAGCTGCGCGTGGTGCGCCTCCGAGCCCCAGTGCCAGCCGGCGCCCGGTGCCTCCTGCGCGCGCGCCAGGGCCGCGCCGATCATGACCGCGTCCGCGCCGCACGCGACCGCCTTCACGAGGTCGCCGGACCGGCCGACACCGCCGTCCGCGATGACGTGCACGTACCGGCCACCCGACTCGTCGAGGTAGTCGCGACGCGCGGCCGCGACGTCCGCGACGGCCGTCGCCATGGGCGCGTGGATGCCGAGCGAGACGCGCGTCGTGTGCGCGGCGCCGCCGCCGAAGCCCACGAGGACGCCCGCCGCACCGGTCCGCATGAGGTGCAGCGCCGCGGTGTACGTGGACGCCCCGCCCACGATCACGGGGACGTCGAGCTCGTAGATGAACCGCTTGAGGTTGAGCGGCTCGGCGTTCGAGGAGACGTGCTCGGCCGACACCGTCGTGCCCCGGATGACGAACAGGTCGACGCCCGCGTCCACGACCGTCTGCGAGAGCTCCTGGGTGCGCTGCGGCGAGAGCGCGCCGGCGACCGTGACGCCCGCCGCGCGGATCTCCTTGAGCCGCTGCGTGACGAGGTCCGGGAGGATCGGTGCGGAGTAGATCTCCTGCATGCGGCCGGTCGCCTGCTCGGGCGGGAGCGTCGCGATCTCCTCGAGCAGGGGGCGCGGGTCCTCGTACCGGGTCCACAGCCCCTCGAGGTCGAGCACACCGAGCCCGCCGGCGTTGCCGAGCGCGACCGCGGTCTCGGGGCTCATCACCGAGTCCATGGGGGCCGCGACGATCGGGAGGTCGAAGTGGTACGCGTCGATCTGCCAGCCGACCGAGACGTCCTCGGGGTCGCGCGTCCGCCGCGAGGGGACGACCGCGACGTCGTCGAAGGAGTAGGCACGGCGCCCACGCTTGCCACGGCCGATCTCGATCTCGTTGCTCACCGGACCAGTCTAGGGTGCGGCGTCCTCCCGTCCCCGGCCTGCGTCGCCGTGTGGGCGGCCGGTGCCATCCTGACCGCATGAGCACGGGCACGTGGACGACCTCGCCCCTCCTCGGCTTCGACACCGAGACCACGGGAGTCGACCCCCTGGGGGACCGGATCGTGTCCGCCGCGCTCGTGCACCGCACGCCCGGCGTCGAGACGTCCGTGCGCACGTGGCTGATCGACCCGGGCGTCGAGATCCCCGACGGCGCGGCCGCGATCCACCGGATCTCGACCGAGCAGGCCCGCACGTACGGACAGCCGCCGCGCGAGGCGCTCGAGGAGATCGCGTCGGTGCTGCACGAGGCGCTCGCGGAGGGCGTCCCCGTCGTCGCGTTCAACGCGGGCTTCGACCTGGTGCTCCTGGACGCCGAGCTCGCACGGCACGGGCTCCGGACCCTGCCGGAGCGGCTCGGGCGGCCGGTTCCCGCCGTCGTCGACCCGCTCGTCCTCGACCGCGCGCTCGTGCCGCTGCGCCGCGGCGGCCGCACGCTCGGCGCGCTGTGCTCGGCCTACGGCGTGCTCGACCCCGAGGACCTGGAGGCGGCCGGTCTCCACGCCGCCGACGTCGACGTCGTCGCGACCCTCGACCTGCTCGCCGCGATGACCGCCGCCTACCCGCAGCTCGCCGTGATGGACCTCACGACGCTGCACGCCTACCAGGTCGACCAGCACCGCGCCTGGACCGCCGAGCTCGAGCGCTGGCGCGCCCTCGAGGGCCAGACCGGCCCGGCGGCGGAGCCCCGCCGCCGGGCCTGAGCCTCAGCTCCCCTGGTAGTTGGGGGCCTCGACGGTCATCTGGATGTCGTGCGGGTGCGACTCCTTGAGGCTCGCCTGCGTGATCCGGACGAACTGGCCGCGCTGCTGCAGCTCGGGGACCGTGCGCGCGCCGACGTAGAACATCGACTGGCGCAGCCCGCCGACGAGCTGGTGCGCGACCGCGGCCAGCGGGCCCCGGTACGCGACCCGGCCCTCGATGCCCTCGGGGACGAGCTTGTCGTCGCTCGTGACCTCGGCCTGGAAGTAGCGGTCCTTCGAGTAGGACTTCTTGCCGCGCGAGCTCATCGCGCCGAGCGAGCCCATGCCGCGGTACGCCTTGAACTGCTTGCCGTTGACGAAGATGAGGTCGCCCGGAGCCTCGTCGCAGCCCGCGAGGAGCGAGCCGAGCATGACGGTCTCGGCACCGGCCACGATCGCCTTCGCGATCTCGCCCGAGTACTGCAGGCCGCCGTCGGCGATGACGGGGATCCCCGCGGCGCGCGCGGCGAGCGAGGCCTCCCAGACGGCCGTGATCTGCGGCGCCCCGACGCCCGTGACGATGCGGGTGGTGCAGATCGAGCCCGGGCCCACGCCCACCTTGATCGCGTCGGCACCGGCCTCGACGAACGCCTGCGAGCCCTCGCGGGTCGCGACGTTGCCGCCGATGACCTGGACGTGGCGCGTCGCGGGGTCCGTCTTCAGGCGGCGGACCATGTCGAGCAGCAGCCGGACGTGCCCGTGCGCGGTGTCGGCGACGAGGACGTCGACGCCGGCCTCGACGAGCGTCGTCGCACGCTCCCAGGCGTCGCCGAAGTACCCGATCGCGGCGCCGACGCGGAGGCGACCCTCGGCGTCCTTCGTGGCGTTCGGGTACTGCTCGGTCTTGACGAAGTCCTTGACGGTGATGAGCCCGCCCAGGCGCCCGTCGGCGTCGACCAGGGGCAGCTTCTCGATCTTGTGCTTGGCGAGGATCGCTGCGGCCTCGTCGCGGGCGATCCCGACGGGAGCCGTGACGAGCGGCATCGGCGTCATGACCTCGCGCACGCGACGCGTCTCGTAGTCGGCGCTCGCGACGAAGCGCAGGTCACGGTTCGTGATGATGCCGAGGAGCACGCCGCGCTCGTCGACGACGGGCAGGCCCGAGACCCGGTACTGCCCGCACAGGGCGTCCAGCTCGGCGAGCGTGGCCTCGGGACCGACCGTCACAGGGTCGGTGACCATGCCGGACTCGGACCGCTTCACGACGTCGACCTGGTGCGCCTGGTCGGCGATCGAGAGGTTGCGGTGCAGGACGCCGATGCCGCCGTTCCTGGCCATCGCGATGGCCATGCGCGACTCGGTCACCGTGTCCATGGCGGCGCTGACCAGCGGGACCGCCAGGGAGATCTCTCGGGTCAGCCGGCTGGTCGTGTCGACCTCGCTCGGGACGACGTCGGTCTCCCCGGGGAGGAGGAGGACGTCGTCGTAGGTCAGCCCGATCCGTGTGAACGGGTTCGGCGGGTCCGTCGGGACCGGCTGGCCGGGCGTCGAGGCGTAGGTGGCAGGCACGTCCGTCATGTCAAGAGTCTACGTTCTGCGGCGGCCGTCCATTCCCGGCCGACCGGACGTCCCGGACCCGACGCGCCGCGGTGCGACGCGGCTCACACGACGCCCCCGTTCAGGCTTCCGCGACGGCGAGGACCTCGTGCAGCAGCCCCGGGAAGCTCCGCGCCCGGTGCACCTGGTGCGCGAGCGGGACCGCGGTCTCGTCCTGCTCCCGCCCGAGCCCGACGAAGATCGGGAGGGAGGGGTGCGCCTCGTGGATCGCCTCGACGAGGTGCCACGGCGGCTGGGTGAGCCCCGAGACCGTCACGACGGCGACCGGCTGGACCATCGTGACGAGCTCGATGGAGCGGTGGGCGCCCGCCGGTCCGGTCACGACGCGGGCTGTCACGCCGTGCGCGACGAGCGCCGCCGCGAGGGCGTGCGCCTGCACGGGCACGGGCTCGCCGATGGCCGAGAACACGAGGACGATGCGACCGAGCCGGGACGGGTGCGAGACCGGCGGTCCGGAGCGCTCGTTGACCTCGTCGCCGTGCTCGGCCTGGAACACGCGCAGCGCGTGCAGCGTCGCGTTGTTGAGCAGGACCTCGGGTGCCTCGCCCGGGCCGGCGAGGACGACGCGCGCGAGGAGGCGCTGCCGCGCCGGCTCGACGACGTCCGCCCACCAGGCCGCGGGGTCGCCGTCGGTCGCGATCCGCAGGAGCTCGTCGCAGCGCGCCTCGTCGTAGGCGATCGCGGCGTCGACGATCTCGGTCACGAGGGCGTGGGGGTCGAGCGGACGCCCGTCGCGCCCGGCGCCCGCGTCCCGTCCGCCCGCGATCGCGCGCAGCACGGGCCGCGGCGCCGCAGGGGCGTGACCGGAGCTCACGACCTCGGGGTCGTCGTGGAGGTCCTCGGCCGCGAGCGCCCGACTGCGCAGCTCGTCCTGCCCCGCCGCGAGCGCCGTGCGCGCGGCCTCGGCGGGGGCGACGCCGTCGAGCGTGAGCTCGCGCATCAGGAGGAGGCGGTCGACGTCCTCGCTGGTGTAGCGGCGGTGCGCGCCGGCGACGTGCGAGGACGGCCCGAGCCCGTAGCGACGGTCCCAGGTGCGCAGGGTCGCAGCCGCGACACCGAGCCGACGAGCGACGCTGGCGACGGTGTAACCGGACGCGCGGGCACCGCCCGTCGTCTGGGCCTCTGTGTCGCCGTCGTCGTTTCCTTGGCCCGGGATGCTCGTGGGCCTGCTCGTGCTGCCGCCTGTCACCCCTCGATTGTGCTCAGGGTCGCCCTCCACCGCCACCGGCGAACCGCGTCAAGAGTGCGTCAGCACCGCGCCATTTCACCCCGGGGCAAGCGATTCAAGAACGTTGCGGAGAAGGGTTGAACAATCTGTGAAGCGATTGCTAGGTTGTGAACCACCGACGACGGGGCCGGACCACACACGAGGAGTCCGGGTCCCCGAGTCGGCGAAGCAACTGCACCGCGTGGATCCTCCAGGGGGGCCACGTCCGCATCGTTCGCCAGCGAAAGGACGACGACATGACTGAGATCTCCCGCCTCCCCGGCCCCGTGATGGACCTGTGGGAATGGCAGTACCAGGGGGCTTGCCGCCAGACCGGTGACGAGGTGTTCTTCCACCCGGAGGGCGAACGGGGATCCAACAGGCGCAGGCGCGACGAGGCCGCGAAGGCCGTGTGCGCGAGCTGCCCGGTCATGGAGCTGTGCCGCGAGCACGCGCTGCGCGTGCGCGAGCCGTACGGGGTCTGGGGCGGCCTCACGGAGGACGAGCGCACCACCATCCTGTGCGAGCGGGACCGGCAGGCGCTCAGCCGCGTCAGCTGAACGGGCGCCGTCGGCACCGCCGCCGTCGGCACCGTGGACGAGACAGCACGAGGCCCCGCACCCGGGAGGGTGCGGGGCCTCGTGGCGTCACGGCCGGACGGGCCGCAAGCAGGTGAGCCGGTGTCAGCCGACCACGACGGCGAGGACGTCGCGCGCGGAGAGCACGAGGTACTCCTCGCCCGCGTACTTGACCTCGGTGCCCCCGTACTTGCTGTACAGGACCTTGTCGCCGACGGCGACGTCGAGCGGGACACGGTTGCCGTTGTCGTCGATGCGACCCGGGCCCACCGCGAGGACCTCGCCCTCCTGGGGCTTCTCCTTCGCGGTGTCCGGGATGACCAGACCGGACGCCGTCGTGGTCTCGGCCTCGACGGCCTTCACGACGATCCGGTCCTCGAGCGGCTTGATGGGGACCGACACAGCGGGCCCTCCCTTTCGCTGAGTACTGCTGCTGACGATGGGTTCGCGCGCACGCTGGCCGTCGTCGCGGGTGCCGGCACAGCGGGAGCACACAGCCCTCGGCGCCCTCGCGGGTGCCGCTGGCCTCGGGTCCAATCTAGGTGGGCGTTAGCACTCGGTCAAGGCGAGTGCCAGCCGCGTCGTGGGACGATCGAGCCGTGGACCTCGCGACCGTCGAACAGCTCACCTCGCCCGCCGGACGCGCCCTCCTCGAGGCCCTCCCCCCGTACGACGAGGCCCAGACGCTCGCGCTGTCCGCGGGTCTGCGCGAGCGCGGGATCGACCCGGGGCTCGCGGCCGCGGCGCTGACCCAGACCCGGCTGCGCGAGAAGGCGCGCGCGAAGCTCGGCCCGTTCGCCGACGGCATGCTCTTCACGCCCGAGGGGCTCGAGCAGGCCACGAGGCTTGTCGTCGCGGCACGCCACGCCCAGCGCTACCTCGCGGCCGGGACGACACGGGTGGCCGACCTCACCTGCGGCCTCGGCGCGGACGCGCTGGCGTTCGCGGGCGTCGGGCTGCGTGTCCTCGCCACCGACGTCGACCCGGCGACCGCCGCCCTCGCCGCGCACAACCTCCGCGCCTTCCCCGAGGCGGAGGTGCGCTGCGCCGACGGGCTCGCGCTCGACCTCGCGGCCGAAGGCGTCGACGGCGTCTACGCCGACCCGATGCGCCGGACCCGGACCGGGACCCGCGTCCTCGACCCGGCGGCCTACGCTCCCCCGCTCGACGCCGTCTGGTCCCTGCGTGACGCCGTGCCCGCGCTCGGCATCAAGGTCGGGCCCGGGATCGCGCACGCCGGCCTGCCCGACGACGCCGAGACCCAGTGGGTGTCCGTCGACGGCGACGTCGTCGAGGCCGCGCTGTGGTTCGGCCCGCTCGCACCGCGGGGCCCGGGGCGCACGGCGCTCGTCCTGCGCTCGGGCGTCGACGGTCGCGTCGCGGGGCGGGAGCTCCGCGGGCCGCGCCCCGGCGAGGAGGACCTCGTCGCCGACGTCGGGCCCGTCGGCACCTACCTCTACGAGCCCGACGGGGCGGTCATCCGGGCGGGGCTCGTCGCCCAGGTCGCCGCCGAGACGGGCGGGCGTCTGCTCGACCCGACCATCGCGTACGTGACGTCGGACGCCGGGCCCCAGGCGGCGTCGTCGGACGGGACGGACGTCCCGGCGGCGACCGCGTACCGGGTGCTCGACGTCATGCCGTTCGGCCTGAAGCGCCTCAAGGCCTACCTGCGGGAGAACGGCGTCGGGCGGGTCACCATCAAGAAACGGGGCACCGCGGTGACGCCCGAGCAGCTCCGCCGCGACCTGGGCCTGAAGAACACGCCGGAGAGCGCCGAGGCGACGCTCGTCCTGACGCGCGTGGCGGGTCGGCAGAGCGTGCTCGTCGTGGAGCCCGCTACCCGCGCGTAGCCCCCGCGCCATGGAAGAGTAGGTCCATGAAGCTGCCGTTCGCGCCGTCCGAGCGCTCCACGGTGGGGATCGAGTGGGAGCTCGCCCTCGTGGACAAGGACTCGGGCGACCTCCGCCAGGTCGCCCAGACCGTGCTCGACGCCGTCCGCCCCGAGGGGCGCGACGCCCACCCGCACATCGTGCAGGAGCTGCTCCTCAACACCGTGGAGGTGGTCTCCGGCGTCGGCCGGAACGTGCCCGACGCGGCGTCGGACCTCGAACGTGCCGTCGAGGAGATCCGCGCCGTGACCGACCCGTTGCGCGTCGAGCTCATGTGCGCGGGGACGCACCCGTTCGCGCAGTGGTCGCACCAGAAGGTCACGGACAAGGCGCGCTACAACACCCTCATCGACCGGACCCAGTGGTGGGGTCGCCAGATGCTCATCTACGGCGTGCACGTGCACGTCGGCATCGAGGACCGCCGCAAGGTCCTGCCCATCCTCCGGGCCATGCTCACGTGCTTCGCGCACCTGCAGTCGCTGTCGGCGTCGTCGCCGTTCTGGGGCGGGCGCGACACCAACTACGCGTCCAACCGCGCGCTGATGTTCCAGCAGCTCCCGACCGCCGGCCTCCCGTTCCAGTTCGAGGAGTGGTCGCAGCTCGAGTCGTACGTCGCCGACCTCACGCACACGGGCGTGATCGACGCGTTCGACGAGGTCCGCTGGGACCTGCGGCCCTCGCCCCGCAACGGGACCCTGGAGTCGCGCATCCTCGACGGCGTGACGAACATCAGCGAGCTGCGCGCCCTCGCCGCGCTCACGCACTGCCTCGTGGAGAAGTTCTCCCGCATGCTCGACGACGGCGCCGAGCTCCCGACGCTCCCGCCGTGGTTCGTGCAGGAGAACAAGTGGCGGTCGGCTCGGTACGGGATGGACGCGATCATCATCCTCGACGCGAAGGGCAACGAGGAGCTGGTGACGGACGCCGTCGCGCGCCTGCTCACCGAGCTCGAGCCCGTAGCCGAGGGCCTCGGGTGCGCCGACGACCTCGACGGGGTGCGCACGATCCTGCGCAAGGGCGCGTCGTACCAGCGGCAGCGCGCTGTCGCCCGGCGTGCGGGCGGGGAGCTGGACGCCGTCGTGGCCTCGCTGGTCGCCGAGATGCGGGCGGGCCGCCCGCTCTGAGGCGGGGGCGCTCAGCCCGAGGCGCGGGCGACGAGGAAGCCCGCCATCGCCTCGACGCCGAACGCGATCGCCCGCTCGTCCGCGCCGAAGCCGGGGTGGTGCGGCACCCCGTTGAGCCCCTCCGCCGGGTTGGCCACGCCGAGGATGTGCATCGCGCCGGGGAGGGCGTGGAGGAAGAGCGCGAAGTCCTCGCCGTTGAACGGGTACGCCGCGTGGAGGACCTCCACGGCTGCGTCCCCGAACGCGCCCCGGACGTGGTCGCCGAAGGCGACGCTCGGCTCGACCGCGTTGACCATGCCCGGAAAGGGCTCGCCGTCGAAGGTGAGCCGGGCGTCCGCGTCCCGGGCGACGGCACCGAGCTCCGCCCGCAGCTCCGCGTACCTGCTGTCGGGCCAGGCCCGGAACCACCCCCGCACGACAGCGGTCCCCGGTCGGTCGTCGACGTCGGCGTCCGTCAGCACGAACGTCGCGTGCGGACCGTCGGGCACCGACAGCTCCTCGGCGAGGCGCTCGAACGCCTCGTCCGAGTCCGGGAAGCCGACCGTCCCGAGGCGGCGCACCGCGGCGACGACGGCTGCGGCCCGAGCGGCGGCGTCGTCGCCGGTCAGCTCGACCCGGAACCAGTCGATGCCCGGGAAGCCGTACCCCGGGCCGACCGCGACGGCCCCGACGGGCAGCGGCCCGCAGTGGTAGGCGTGGATCTCGTCGATCCCGGCGCCGCCCGCGACCGACAGCACGCCGTCGTCGAGCATCGCGCGGGCGCCCGCGAGCGCCTCCTCCGCGGGCTGGAAGATCAGCACCACGCGGCCTGCGAGCTCGCCACGCGCGGCCGCACGCGCGAGCACCACACCGAGCCCCACACCGACGGCGGTGTGGAGGTCGTGGCCGCACAGGTGCGCGGCACCCAGCGCCTCGGACGCGAAGTCGAGGCCGGGGCGCTCGTCGGTCGGCACCGCGTCGACGTCGGCCCGGAACGCGATGGTCCGGCCGGGCTCCGAGCCCTCGACCGTCGCGACGACGCCGTGCCCTCCGACGCCCGTCGTCACGGTCAACCCTGCCCCGCGCAGGCGTTCGGCGACGAGGGCCGCGGTGCGGGCCTCGTTCCCGGCGAGCTCGGGATGACGGTGGAGCTCACGCCGCAACGCGACCAGCTCGTTCTCGAGGGCCTCCTCCACGCGTCCGACGTCAGCCCGCTCCGGTCTCGTCTCCGTGCCCATGCCACGCTCCCGCCCTCGGACCGTCGCCGGTGCACGGCATGTCGCCACGTCGCAGCCGTCCGAGCGCTGCGATCGTAGCGACGCAGCGTCGAGGAGGGAAGGCCGGGGACCGCCTGGCGGGACGGCCCGACGCGGTGGCGCGGGTGGTCCTAGCGTCGGCGGGTGAGCCCCAGGAGGACACCCATGACGACCCGGACGGTCATCCATCTCTTCCACGACGACGCCGACTCGATCAGCCTCGGCAGCCGCGTCCCGCAACGCATGCTCGAGGTCGCGCACGAGCAGGGCGTGGAGGTCGAGGTGTTCTGCTTCGGGCCCGCTCAGCGCCGGCTGTCCGACGCCGGGGACGAGGCCGCGACCTTCAACCGTCAGATCGACGAGCTGGTCGCCGCCGGCGTCCACGTCGGCGCGTGCGTGAACGCTGCACGGGCGGACGGCGTCGAGGACGCCCTCCGGGACCGCGGGCTCGTGCTGCGCGTCGCCCGGGACGAGTTCCTCCGGTTCACCGTCGAGGGCTCGACCGTCATCACGTTCTAGTCCGGCCGCGCTCCCGGGCGGGTGGCCGGACCGCGCGCAGCAGGCCGTGCACGCCCCGGAGCGCCGAGCCGCCGAGGACCGCTGCGCCCACGGCGCCCCAGGCCGGGACGAGTGCGACGGCCGTGGCGGAGCCCGCCACCACCCCGGTCCCCCATCCGTCGACGGACGCGAGTCCCGCGCCGACAGCCGTCGCGACCGCGAGGAGGACCACGCCACAGGCCCTGAGCGCGCGGGGCGGCTCGGACCGCAGGCGTGGTACGACCCGCACCACAGCGAGCACCACGAGGACCACGACGACGCCCAGCCCGCCGAATACGGCTGCGAGCAGGACCAGAAGAGGACCGGCGAGGGGGCCGCCCGGATCCTTGCCGGTGAGCATCGCCAGCACGACGAGGACGCCGTAGGCCACGACACCGATCAGCGCATAGCCGCAGGCCGTGACTGCGACGAGCCCCGCACCGCCCGCCACACGGACGACGACCCGCCGTGCGAGCCGAAGCGGGCCCACGGCCGCGGCCGTCACACCGTGACGGTCGTGAGCGGCATCGACGAGTCGACGCCGATGTCCAGGTTCGAGGGCGCGACGCCCGCCGCGACGACCGCCGACCCGAGGGCCGCGATCATGGCGCCGTTGTCGGTGCAGTAGCGGATCGGCGGGATCCGGAGCGTGATGCCCTCGGCGGCACAACGCTCGGCGGCCATGTCGCGCAGCTGCGAGTTCGCGGAGAACCCGCCCCCGACGACGAGGGTGTCGACGCCATGGCGGTGGCACGCGGCGATCGTCTTGGCCGTGAGCACGTCGGCGACGGCTGCGGCGAAGGAGGCGGCGACGTCGGGCAGGGGGATCTCCTCGCCGGCGTCGCGGCGCGTCTCGACCCAGCGGGCGACGGCCGTCTTGAGCCCGGAGAAGGAGAAGTCGTAGGCGTGCTTCTCCTGGTCCTTCGCTGCGGTGAGGCCGCGCGGGAAGCGGATCGCGGCGGGGTTCCCCTCGCGCGCGAGCCGGTCGATGTGGGGGCCGCCCGGGTAGGGAAGGCCGAGGAGCCGGCCGACCTTGTCGAAGGCCTCGCCGGCGGCGTCGTCGAGGGTCGAGCCGAGCTCGGTGACGTGGGTGGCGATGTCGTCGACGAGCAGGAGCGAGCTGTGCCCGCCCGAGACCACGAGCGCCATGAACCGCTCCGGGAACGGCCCGTCGACGAGCGCGTCGACGGCGGCGTGGCCGATGACGTGGTTGACGCCGTAGAGCGGCTTGCCGAGCCCGAGCGCGAGGGCCTTGGCGGCGGAGGCGCCGATGGTGAGCGGCCCCACGAGGCCGGGGCCCGCGGTCACCGCGATCGCGTCGACCTCGGAAAGGCCGACGTCGGCGGTGCCGAGCGCCCGCTCGATCGTCGGGATCATGGCCTCGAGGTGGGCGCGGCTCGCGACCTCCGGGATGATCCCGCCGAACCGCGCATGCTCGTCCATCGAGCTCGCGACGGCGTCGACGAGGAGTTCGCCGCCTCGTACGAGCGCCACTCCGGTCTCGTCGCAGGACGTCTCGATGCCGAGGACGAGGGGGGCTCCGGGCTGGTCAGGCATGGTCCCAGGGTAGTGGGGCGCCGTCGTGTGGCGGACGTCACGGCCCGGACGGGAAGTCGGTTGTCGCCTCAACTGTTGTGCGCGTCATGAGCATCGACACCACGACCGACGAGCTGAACCGCGAGCTCGACGCCCTCGAGACCGCCTTCGTGATCGACGACGCCGCCGCGGACCTCCTGTTCCGCGAGGCGCACACCACGAGCAAGTTCTCGGACGAGCCCGTCACGCCCGCGCAGGTCGAGGCCGTCTGGGACCTCATCCGCTGGGCTCCCACGGCCATGAACTCCCTGCCGCTGCGCCTCCTGGTCGTCGAGCAGGGCGAGGGCCGCGAGCGCCTCGCCCCGCACATGGGCGACTTCAACCGCGACAAGACCGTCGCGGCCCCGCTGACGATCGTCGCGGCCGCCGACCCGGGCTTCCACCGCCACCTCAAGACGCTCGCGCCGTTCCGCGAGGGCGCCGAGGAGCAGTTCGAGCCGCTCGTCGAGATGCGTGAGGGCATGGCCCGCACGTCCGCGCTGATCCAGATCGGGTACCTCATCGTGGGTCTGCGCGCCGCCGGCCTCGCCGTCGGCCCGATGACGGGGTTCGACGCCGCGGCGCTCGACGCCGACCTGTTCGCCGAGAACGGCTGGAAGTCGCTCGTCGTCATCAACGTCGGCCACCCGGCCGAGGAGGACGCGCACCACCCGCGCCAGGCGCGCCTTGACTTCGACACCGTCGCCCAGGTCATCTGACCTCGCTTCGACCGCGCACGAAGGGCGCCCGGACCACGGTCCGGGCGCCCTTCGTACGTCTCCAGGCGATCCCGGCGGTCGCGGCCGCTCAGCCGGCGGCGGGTTCGTCCGAGAGCTCGAGCCGCATCGTGTAGGCGTCGACGTCCTCGGGCTGGTAGTAGCGCTTGCGGATCCCCAGCTGCTCGAACCCGTACTTGGCGTACAGGTTGAGCGCGGGCTCGTTGTCGACGCGGACCTCGAGCAGCACCGCCTCCGCCCGGAGCTCGCGTGACCGGGCGATCAGCGCCTCGAGGAGCTGCGACCCGATCCCGTGGTGCTGGAAGGCAGGGTCGACGCCGATCGTCATGACCTGGGTGACGTCGCCGTCGAACCACAGGCCCGCGTAGCCCACGAGCTCGTGCGAGCCCGCGGCGTCGATCCGCACCGGCTCCGCGGCCACGTACCAGCGCCCGAGCGCGGCCAGCTCCTGCGCGAACATCGCGTAGCTCCAGGCGCCACGACCGAACAGCTCGATCTCGAGCTGCACGACGCGCCGGAGGTCGGCCGCCCGCAGGGGGCGGATCCGCGTGCCGACCACCCCGGGGTCCGTGTCCGTCGTCACTGCCGCTCCTTCTCCGCGCGTCGGGCTGTCAGGCGCTCGCGCGCTTGGGTGCGCCGGGCACCTGGGCGTCCGGCCGTCGCAGGTACAGCGGCGTCGTGGGCAGGTCCTCACCGGCGGCGTGGCGGGCGAGCGCGAGCCGCGCGAGCACGACCGGGTCGGGGACGTCGGGGGCGTCCCCGGAAGCCTCGGGATCCGTGGCCGCAGACGTCGCGGCCGCCCCCAGCTCCGGGTACAGCGCCGCGCCACGCCCGACGACGACCGCGCCGTCGGCGTGACCGGCGGCGACGACGTCCTCGGCCCGGGCGACGTCCGGGCCGGCGACGGTCTCGAGCACGGGCACCCCGTGCGGACCCTCGTGCGCCACGACGCGGTAGCGCGCCCAGTAGACCTCACGGCGGCGGGCGTCAGCGGCGACGAGGACCTCGTCGCCCGGGTCGAGTCCCAGGCCGCCGACCGCCTCCGCGGCCAGCGCGTCGAGGCTGCACACGCCCCAGACGGGCACGCCGAGCGAGAGCCCGAGCGTGCGCGCGGTCACGAGGCCGACACGGAGGCCGGTGAACGGGGCCGGGCCCGTGCCCGCCACCACGGCCGTCAGCTCCGAGCGGTGGACCTGCGCGTCATGGAGGACCTCGGAGACGAGGGGCGTGAGGAGCTCGGCGTGCCGGCGCTGCTCGTCGACGACGCGCGACGCGAGCCGCTCGCCGCCCTCCCCGACCAGCGCGACGGCGACGGCCGCGGACGTGTCGACTGCAAGAACTGCCACGGGACCAGCGTAAGAGGTCGCACGGGTGGCCGCTGACGTCCCCCCCGCCTCGCGGTGCTCCGGTCAGGCGGCGGTGGCCGGCGGCTCGCCGGGCAGCTCGACGTCGTCCCACCGCTCCCCGACGGCCGTGACCGTGGCGTGCCGCACGCCGACCTCGGCGCCGGCGTCCTCGTCCTGCTCGCCGTCGGGCACCCCCGTGAACCCGCCGTGCGGCCGCTCGAGCCGCACCTCGAGCCGGTCGTCGGCGAGCTGCTCGACGAGGCCCTCGCCCCACTCGACGACCGTCACGACCTCGTCGAGGCTCGAGTCGAGGTCGAGCGCGTCGACCTCGTCGAGCGAGCCGAGGCGGTAGGCGTCCACGTGCACGAGCCCCGGGCCGGGCGTCACCGGCGGGTGCTCGCGGGCGATGATGAACGTCGGCGACGCCACCTGGCCGCGGACACCGAGGCCCGCGCCGATGCCCTGCGTGAGCGTCGTCTTCCCGGCGCCGAGGTCGCCCGTGAGGACGACGAGGTCGCCCGCCCGCAGGACCGCCGCGAGGGCGGCCCCGAAGGCCCGCGTCGCGTCGGCGTCGGGCAGGTCGAGGGTGTAGGTGCGGCTCATGCGTGCTCCGTGTCGATGTGGACCCGCGGGATCCGTGCCCCCAGGCGGGTCGTGATCTCGTAGCTGATGGTTCCTGCGGCGTCGGCCCAGTCCTGGGCGGTCGGCGCGACACCCCCTCCCGGCAGCGGCTCGTCGACCCCGAAGAGCCGCACGACGTCGCCCGCGCGCTCGGTCGCGCCCGGGCCGAGGTCGAGGACGACCTGGTCCATGCAGACGCGTCCCGCGATCCGCAGGACGCGCGCGGCGTCGCCCGACCCGACCAGCACCGGGCCGCCGGGGCCCGCACTGCCGCCGGACGCGTGGCGCGGGATGCCGTCCCCGTAACCGAGGGGGACGATCCCGAGGACCGTGTCCTGCGTCGTCGTGTACAGGTGGGCGTACGAGACGCCCTGCCCTTCCCGTACAGGCTTGACGGTCGCCAGGCTCGCCTCCACCGTCATCGCCGGGACCAGGTCGAGATCACGCGGCGTCGCGAGCTGCGGCACCGGCGACATCCCGTACACGGCGAGCCCGGGACGGACGAGGTCGTAGTGGAGCTCGGGCGCCGTCAGGGTGGCCGCGGAGTTCGCGAGGTGCCGCACCTCGAGCCGGGCGCCCGCCCGCTCGGCGCGCGTGAGAACGTCCTCGAACACCTCGTGCTGCGCGAGGACGCTCGGGTGCGACGGTTCGTCCGCGAGCGCCAGGTGCGACCAGAGCCCGACGAGCCGGACGGTCCCCTCCGCCTCGGCGCGGAGCAGGGCGGGGAGGACGGCGTCGAGGTCGTCAGCCATGACGCCGTTGCGGCCGAGGCCGGTGTCGACCTTGAGGTGCACACGAGCGGTACGACCGGTGGCGCGGGCGGCCGCGACGACGTCGTCGACGGCCCAGGGCGCCGCGACCGAGACGTCGACGTCCGCCTCGAGCAGCGCCGCGAAGTCGACCCCCGGCGCGTGCAGCCAGGTGAGGAGGCGCGCCTCGCCGGGCCCGACGCCCGCCGCACGGAGCGCGAGCGCCTCCGCCGCCTGCGCGACGCCCAGCCAGGTCGCCCCGCCTGCGACGGCGGCCCGGGCGGACGGCACGAGGCCGTGCCCGTAGGCGTCGGCCTTGACGACCGCGAGGACCTCGGCGCCCGGTGCCTTCTCGCTCAGGGTCCGCACGTTGTGGCGGATCGCGGCGAGGTCGACGACGGCGCGCGCCGGGTAGCCCGCGCCGTCGAGCGGGCGGAGGGTGGCCGGGGGCCGGGTGGCCGGGTCGGTGGGAAGGCTCACGGTGTCCCATCCTCGCACTCCGCGTCACGCGGCCAGGCCGCGAGCCGCCGCCGCGACTCGAACGTCCGGAGCTCGCGCGTGAAGGGATCGGTGAACGCGACGGCGCGCGCGAGGAGCTGGAGAGGGTCGGACCAGTCGTCCTCGGCGACGTCGCGGAGCTCCGGGTAGAACGGGTCGCCGAGGATCGGGACGCCGAGGCGCGCGAGGTGCAGCCGGAGCTGGTGGGTGCGGCCGGTACGCGGTTCGAGCCGGTAGAGGCCGAGGTCGGGCGCGACGTCGGCGGGCGCCCACGGCGGGCGAGCGACGTCGTCCGGCCAGGGGCGGGAAGCGACGAGCGAGACGCGGCTCTCCGCGTTGGGCTCCCCCGGCACCTCCGCAGCCCGCAGCACGCCGCGCTCCTTGACGATGCGGCTGCGGACGACCACCGGCAGCCGGAGGTCCGGGCGCACCGGGGCGACCGCGAGGTACTCCTTGTCGAGCCCGCGCCGGTCGAGGAGCTGCTGATAGGCGCCCCGGACCTCGCGCCGGACCGTGAAGACCACGACGCCCGCGGTGACCCGGTCGAGCCGGTGGATCGGCGACAGCTCCGGCAGGTCGAGCTCCCGGCGGAGCTGCACGAGCAGGGACCGCGCCACGTAGGCGCCGCGCGGGAGGGTCGCGACGAAGTGCGGCTTGTCGACGACGAGCAGGTTGTCGTCGCGGTACAGCACCTCGGCGCGGAACGGGAGCTCGGGCTCGGCGGGCGGGTCGCGGTAGAGCCAGACCGTGTCGTGCGGGCGGTACGAGGTGGCCGCGTCGACGGGCGTGCCGTCCTCGAGGACGACCTCCCCCGCGGCGACCTTCTCGCGCAGGCGCGCCTCGTCGTCGGGGAACCTGCCGACGAGGTAGGCGAGCACGGTCGCGGGCGTCGGGTCCGAGGACGACGGGACGGGCAGCCGCAGGCGGGTCGGGTTGAGCCCGGCGCGCACCGGGAGCGGCGGCGGGGTCCGGCGGCGGGGCACGCTCCACGGTAGCGCCCGCTGCGACCGCTGGTTGCCGCGCCGCGGGTCCGGCGTCGTGCGACCAGCGACCACATCGCCCGCGAGGTCTCGCTGTGGCGGCTCGTCGCGCTACGGCCGGCGGAGCAGGTCCGCCACGACGCCCGGGAGCGCGTCCGCGACCGCGAGCGCGCCGACGGGGCCGCCGGGGTTGGCCGCGTGCGCGGCCTGACCGTGCACCGCGGCAGCCCCGGCCGCGAGGGTCGCGGCGAGCGACGGGTCCCGCAGGACGTCCGCCGACCGGCCTGCGAGGAGCACGCCGAGCAGCCCCGTCAGCACGTCGCCCGCTCCCGCGGTCGCGAGCCACGCCGGCCCGTCGGCCTGCGCGTACTCCGCTCCCCCGGCCCCGACGACGACGGTCACCGCTCCCTTGAGCAGGACCGTCGCCCCGGTGAGCTCGTGGGCGAGGCGCGCGTGCTCGAGCGGCGCGGCCTCGACGGCTGCCCGGTCGACGTCCTGCCCGCGCGAGCGGAGCAGCGTCGCGAGCTCACCCGCGTGCGGGGTCAGCACGACCGTCGGCGGGACCCGGGCCGGCAGCAGCGAGAGCGCACCGGCGTCCACGACGACGGGCACGCGCCCCTCCTCGGCGGTCGCGGCCGCGAGGGCCGCCCGGACCTCGTGGTGCTGCGCGAGGACGTCGGGCTCGACGGGCGCGTCGGCGGCGGACGCGGCCGCGGGCAGGCCGGGCCCGACCGCCCACGCCTGGACCCTCCCGCGGGCGGGCACGACCTCGGGCCGGGCGCCGACCACCGCGTGCGAGACGGCGTCGGGTCCCACGTAGCGGACCATGCCGACACCGGCACGCACGGCCGCCGTCACCGCGAGCACCGCCGCGCCCGGGAACTCCGAGGTCCCCGCGACGACACCGAGCACGCCGCGCGCGTACTTCTGCGACGAGGCTCCCGGAACGGGCCAGACGGCCGCGACGTCGTCGGGCTCGAGCCGGCACAGCACCCAACCCCCGCCCGGCCGTCGGCCCCGGGGCGCTCCGAGGCCGAGCCCGATGTCGACGACCTCGACGCGCCCGGCGAGGGCCGCCGCCGGAGGGAGCAGGAGCCCCCGCTTCGCGGCTCCGAACGTCACGGTGACGTCCGCGCGCAGGACGGGTCCCGGCACGGTCCCGTCGTCGACACCGATGCCGCTCGGGACGTCGACGGCCACGACGAGCGGGCCGCCGGCCGAGCCGGCCGCCGCGTCCGCGTACCCCTCGACGACGGCCGCGCCGACCCCCCGGAGGGCTCCGTGCGCGCCCGTGCCGAGGACGGCGTCGACGACGACGTCGCTCGACCGCGCGTCCGCGACGACGTCCGCGACGCCGCCGCGGTCGTCCTCGGACCGCGTGCCGGGAGCGACGTCGTGGGGCGCCTCGCCGACCGCGACGAACCGGCCGCCCGCACGGACGAGCGCGGCGCGCCCCTCCTCGTGCACGCGCGCACTCACGCCGTACGCGGTCACCGCGACGCCGCGGCGGCGCAGGGAGGCCCCGGCGAACAGCGCGTCGCCGCCGTTGTTCCCCGCCCCGACGAGCAGGACCGCACGTGCCCCGGCCACGCGCCCGCGACGGGCCGCGAGCTCGCGCAGGACCGTTCGCGACAGCGCGAAGGACGCACGTTCCATGAGCGGGACGCCCGCCGCGAGCAGGGGCTCCTCGGCGGCGCGGACGACGGCGGCGGTGCGGGCTTCGATCACCCCGCCATCATGCGACGACGCCGGGCCGCCCGCCGCGCGGGTCGGCGGTGCGGTGAGGCCTCCCAGCAGGGCACGAATCGTTTCGAAGGCGGTACGGTCGGACCATGCGATTCGGACTCTTCATCCCCCAGGGCTGGCGCCAGGACCTCACGGGCATCGAGCCCGCGCAGCACTGGGAGGTCATGCACTCCCTCGCGCGGCGCGCGGACACCGTCTTCGCGGGCGAGGGCCTCCCGGGCGCCCAGCACGCCTGGGAGTCCGTCTGGGTCTACGACCACTTCCACACGGTCCCCGAGCCGACCCACGAGGCCACCCACGAGGCGTGGTCGCTCATGGCCGCGTTCGCGGCGTCGACCGAGCGCGTGCGCCTCGGCCAGATGTGCACCTGCATGGCGTACCGCAACCCCGCCTACCTGGCGAAGGTCGCGACGACGATCGACCACGTGTCGGGCGGACGCATCGAGATGGGCATCGGCGCCGGCTGGTACGAGCACGAGTGGCGCGCCTACGGGTACGGCTTCCCGCGCGCCGGGCTGCGCCTCGACGCGCTCGCCGAGGGCGTCGACATCATGGCGCAGATGTGGCGCACGGGTGAGGCCACGCTCGACGGCTCGGTCTACCAGGTCGCCGGCGCCCGTAACTACCCGCAGCCGCTGCAGCACGCGGCCGGTGAGGCCGCCGGCCCGAGCATCCCGCTGTGGATCGCGGGCGGCGGCGAGAAGCGCACGCTGCGGATCGCGGCCGAGTACGCGCAGTACACGAACTTCGCGGGCGACCTCGAGACGTTCCGCCACAAGTCCGAGGTGCTGCGGGGTCACTGCACCGACCTCGGCCGCGACTTCGGCGAGATCACGCGCTCGGGCAACTTCAACGTCGTCATCGCCCCGACCGAGAAGGAGGTCCAGGACCAGCTGGCCTGGATCGACGAGAACCTGCGCAAGACCGTCTCCACCGAGGCGGCCGACGGCGAGATGGCGGGGCTGCGCAACGGGCCGATGATCGGCACGCCCGAGCAGGTCGTCGAGCGCCTGACGGAGTTCCGCGACGCGGGCCTCGCGTACACGATCGGGTACTTCCCCGGCATCGCGCACGACACGAGCGGCGTCGAGCTCTTCGAGCGCGAGGTCATCCCGGCGCTCCAGGCCTGACGCTCGCCGCGCCCTCCTTGCCGAACACGGGGCCTGCGCCCGTCCAGCTCCGCTGACGGGCGCGGGCCCCGTTGTCGTGGGGCGCGAACACCGTTCTCGGCGTAGCGCGTTCCGGACGACGGAGGCCGCCCACAGGCTCCGCCCCAGGCCGCACTGTCCACACCGGGCGCCCCCGTTCGTCCGTGAGGTCACGAAAGCCGCTGACATGGGCCGGTGCACCGACGGACCGAGGTACCCCCGACGCTCTTCGCGCTCGCCCAGACCCAGGGCGGCCTGGTATCGGCGAGCCAGTACCGAGAGCACGGCCTGACCGACAAGGCAGTCCGCGGACTGGTCGCACGACGGGAATGGGCGCGCCCGACCTCCGGCGTGCTCGACCTCCGCACGGCTCCCCCGCCGAAGGTCTCGGTGCACGACCATGCCCGGCGCCGCGCCGCATGGCTCGCCCTCCTGGCCTACGGACCCGACGCGATCAGCGTCGGGGCGTGCGCGCTCGTCCTCCACGGCATCGAGGGGACACCGCTGGGGCTCCGCGCGGAGGCGGCGCTGCCACGGGCGAGCGACCGCACGTCACGCGACGGGATCGCGCTGCGGCAGTTCGACGACGGCCTCGAGACCGTCCTGATCGGCGGGCGACGCGTCGCGAGCGTGGCATGGGCGCTGGCCCAGGCTATCCCCGAGCTCTCGCGCGCCAAAGGGCTGGCGGTGCTCGACTCCGCGCTCTACCGCAAGAAGCTCAGTCCCGCGGGACTGGAGCGGGCGCACGACCTCGCCCGCGGCCGCCGCGGCGTCGCCACACGGCACGACCTCTGGGGGCTCGCTGACGCGCGCGCCGAGTCGCCGTTCGAGTCGAGCACGCGCCTGGAGTGCGTCGAGGAGGGCATTCCGCCGGACGTCCTTCAGCTTCCGTTGGTGGACGCCGACGGCAGGGAGATCTCGCGCGGCGACGCAGCCTGGCGCAAGCGCGACGGCCGCTGGCTGGTCGCCGAGCTCGACGGCACGGAGGTCCACGACACGCCCACGGCCGTCTTCAAGGACCGCGCCCGACAGAACCTCTGGGTATCGACCGGCGCCGTGGACGTCCTCCGGTTCACACCGCGCGACTCCGGCGCGATCGCGCCGGCGATCCGGCGCGCGCTCCGGCGCTGATGCGGACGGCTGCCCACGCTCCCGGACCCTCCGGCCGTGCCGAGCACGCGATCGTCGCCCTCCGACCACTGGCTTCGCGCCCGTCCGCCGATGACGACGGGCGCGAAGCCCGTGCTCGGCGAGAAGGGGGAGCGTCACCCCTCCGCGACGACCATCGCCGACGCGATCCCGGCGTCGTGCGAGATCGACAGGTGGAACGTCGCGATGCCGAGCTCGTCGGCGCGCGCCTTCACGGTGCCGCGGATCTCGACGACCGGCGCGCCCCCCTCGACGCGGTGCACGGTCGCGTCGTGCCACCGCATGCCCCCGGGCGCGCCGAGCGCCTTCGCGATGGCCTCCTTCGCGGCGAACCGGGCCGCGATCGACGCGGGCGGCAGGTCGCGCTCGGCCTCCGTGAACAGCCGCTCCCGCAGCGCGGGCGTGCGCTCGAGCGTCGCCATGAACCGTGCGACGTCCACCACGTCGATCCCGACCCCGATGATCATCCCCGAAGCCTAGAGTGTGTCCGTGAGCGTGCCCCGAATGTCCGACGTCCTGGTCCCCGGCACGTACCCCGGACGCGTCGTGGTGCTGGCGCGCACGCCGGTCGGCGAGCTGCTCGGCGGGGTTGCGCTCACGGGTCGCTCGCGGCGCTCCCGCGACCGTGTGCTCCTGCCCGACGACGGCGCTCTCGTCGTGGCCCCGGCCTCGCCCGGTCCGGGGTCGGGCCGTGCGGCCGGTGGTGCTCTCACCGCGAGGGACCCGTTGCGCCGCTACACGGCAGCGGTCAGCGACGACGCCTGGACGGTCTTCGGGAACGGCGACCACGTCGAGACCGTCGCGAAGCGACTGGCCACCGGGACGGACCCGCGCCTCGCCCTCGACGGGCTGGAGTACGAGCCGGACCCGCCGATCTTCACGCCCCGCATCACCGCGGTCGTCGAGCGGTCCACGGGCCACGCGTGGCTGGGCGCCGCCCGCCACGCCGAGGGGCTGCGCTCCGGCACCGACGTCACGGTGACCACGCTCGGCGACCTCGGGCCCGGGGAGGGCGTCGTGCTGACCACCTACGAGCCGGACCCGACCGGCACGGAGCCGTTCCCGGTCCCGTCCCGGCGGCACCGGGACGTGGTCACGCGGGCGGGCGGCGCGATCACGCTCCTCGACGAGCTGTGGTCAGCACTGCGCGGACCGCACCGCGTGGCGGCGTCGACGTTCGTCCCCCGCGACGGCGTCCTCGGCCCGGTCCGCCACGAGGAGACCGACTGACGCACGCCGGGCGGGTCAGGCCCGGAGCCGGTCCTCGGGCTCGATGAGGTGCCGCCAGCGGAACCACTTGCGCTCGATCTCGGCGTCGAGGTCGACGTCGAACCGGTGCGCCACGAGCAGGAGCTGCGCGAGGACGTCGGCGAGCTCCGCGCGGAAGGCGGCGTCGACGTCGTCGGGCGAGTCACCACGCGTCCGGGAACGCCCGCTGCGCTCGAGGTAGGCCTGCGTGAGCTCGCCCACCTCCTCGTGCAGCTTGAGCACGAGCCAGTCGTCGGTCCGCTCGACCCCGAACCGGCGCGCGTACACGCGTGAGATGACCTCGAGCTCGTCGCCCAGCTCCCGCAGCTCCATCCGACGATTATCAGCGCCCGTGGAGCACGGGACCAGGGCGAGCCGGTGCACGAGCGCGACCCGACCCCGCGCGGAACCCCTACTCGACGGTGACCGACTTCGCGAGGTTGCGCGGCTGGTCGACGTCGAGGCCACGCGCGGTCGCGAGCTCGCACGCGAAGATCTGCAGCGGCACGACGCTCAGCAGCGGCGACAGCAGGGTCGGCGCCTCGGGGACCCAGAACACCTCGTCGGCGTACGGCTTGACGGCCTCGTCGCCGTCCTCGGCGATGACGAGGGTCCGGGCGCCGCGAGCGCGGATCTCCTGGATGTTGGAGATCACCTTGGAGTGCAGCGAGTCGCGTCCGCGGGGCGAGGGCACGATGACGAACACCGGCTGCCCGGGCTCGACGAGGGCGATCGGACCGTGCTTGAGCTCGCCCGCCGCGAAGCCCTCGGCGTGGATGTACGCGAGCTCCTTGAGCTTGAGCGCACCCTCGAGGGCGACCGGGTACCCGACGTGCCGCCCGAGGAACAGGACGGAGTCGGAGTTCATCCAGCGGGCGATGACGCGGACGTGGTCGCCGCGGTCGAGGACCGTCTGGATCTTCGCGGGCATCGCGCGCAGGTCCGCGAGCTCCTCGGCGATCTCGTCGGGGAACTTGTTGCCGCGGACCTGTGCCAGGTAGAGCCCGAGCAGGTAGGTCGCCGTGATCTGCGCGAGGAACGCCTTGGTGGACGCGACCGCGATCTCGGGTCCGGCGTGGGTGTAGAGGACGGCGTCGGACTCGCGCGGGATCGTCGAGCCGTGCGTGTTGACGATCGAGAGGACCTTGGCGCCCTGCTCCTGCGCGTGCCGGACTGCCATGAGCGTGTCCATGGTCTCGCCGGACTGCGTGATGGCGACGACGAGCGTCTTCTCGTTCACGACCGGGTCCCGGTACCGGAACTCGTGCGCGAGCTCGACCTCGACCGGGATGCGGCACCAGTGCTCGATGGCGTACTTGGCGACGTGCCCCGCGTACGCGGCGGTCCCGCACGCGATGACGACGATCTTGTCGACCGCACGCAGCACCGACTCGTCGATGCGGAGCTCGTCGAGCTGGAGCCGACCGTTGGCGTCGGTGCGGCCGAGCAGGGTCTCCGCGACGGCCTGGGGCTGGTCGTGGATCTCCTTGTCCATGTAGGTGCGGAAGCCGCCCTTCTCGGCGGACGACGCGTCCCAGTCGACGGTGTACCGCTTGGGCTCGACGACGCGGCCCGCGAAGTCGGTGACGACGACGGCGTCGGGCGTGATCGTGACGACCTCGTCCTGGCCGAGCTCGAGGGCCTCGCGCGTGTGGGAGACGAACGCGGCGACGTCGGAGCCGAGGAAGTTCTCGCCGTCGCCGAGACCGACGACGAGCGGGGAGTCGTGCCGGGCGCCGACGACGGTGGACGGCTGGTCGGCGTGGACGGCGAGGAGCGTGAAGGTGCCCTCGAGGCGGCGCGCGGTGTCGCGGATCGCGGCGGCGAGGTCGCCCGTCTCGCGGTACGCCTTGGCAAGGAGGTGGCCCGCGACCTCGGTGTCGGTCTCGGAGAGGAACTGGACGCCGTCGGCGAGCAGCTCGTCGCGCAGGGTCGCGTAGTTCTCGACGATGCCGTTGTGGATGACGGCGAGGCGGCCGTCGTCGGCGAGGTGGGGGTGGGCGTTGACGTCGGTCGGACCGCCGTGGGTGGCCCAACGGGTGTGACCGATCGCGGCGGTCGCGTCGGCGAGGGGGTCGAGGCTGATGGCCTCGACGAGGTTCGCGAGTTTGCCCGCCTTCTTCCGGCTGGCGACGCGCTCGGAGCCGGGCGCCACGAGGGCGACTCCGGCCGAGTCGTAGCCCCGGTACTCGAGCCGGCGCAGGCCCTCGAGGACGACCTCCAGGGGACGCTGCGACGGCGCGTCGGCAGCGCCGACGTAGCCCACGATTCCGCACATGGGCGCCAGGGTAACAAGACCCAGATTCGTTATGACCCCTGCAATGACGGGGCTTGGTGCGGCGGCCCTCGCGATGACCCGAGCCGTGACCCGGGGTGCGGCACTGGCAGAATCGTGCGGGTGACCGACCCCCTCGACGACACGCTCGACGCCCCCGGCCTCCGTGCCACGACCGTGGCCGACCCGCTGCGGAGCGCCTCGCCGTACGTCGACCTCGACCGTGCGGCGTGGGCCCGCCTGTCCGAGTCGACGCCGCTCCCGCTGACCGATGCGGACGTCGAGCGGCTGCGCGGCCTGGGCGACCCGATCGACCTGGCCGAGGTGGACGCCGTCTACCGCCCGCTCTCGCGGCTGCTCAACCTGCACATCGGCGCGACGGCGCAGCTCCACGAGGCCACGAGCACGTTCCTGCGCGAGGACTCGGGCGGCACGCCCTTCGTGATCGGCATCGCCGGGTCGGTCGCGGTCGGCAAGTCGACGACGGCGCGCGTGCTCCGGGAGATGCTGGCCCGCTGGCCCGAGACGCCGCACGTGGAGCTCGTCACGACGGACGGCTTCCTCTACCCCAACGCCGAGCTGCAGCGCCGTGGCCTCATGGAGCGCAAGGGCTTCCCCGAGTCGTACGACCGGCGCCGGCTCCTCCGTTTCCTCTCCCGCGTCAAGGCGGGCTGGGACGAGGTCACGGTGCCCGTCTACGACCACCTGACGTACGACATCGTGCGCGGTCAGGAGAAGACCGTGCGCCGCCCCGACGTCCTCATCGTCGAGGGCCTGAACGTGCTGCAGCCCGCGCGTCCCATCCCGTCGGGCATGGCGGACGACTCGGCGACGGCCGTGAGCGACTTCTTCGACTTCACGATCTACGTCGACGCCCGGACCAGGAACATCCGCCAGTGGTACGTCGACCGGTTCCTCGCGCTGCGCCGGACGGCGTTCGCGAAGCCGGAGTCGTTCTTCCACCGGTACGCAGCGCTCACGGACGAGCAGGCGGTCGAGCGGGCGCGCCAGATCTGGGACTCGATCAACGCCCCGAACCTCGAGCAGAACATCCTGCCGACGCGGGGCCGCGCGACGCTGGTCCTCACCAAGGGCCAGGACCACGCCGTGCAGCGCGTGCGCCTGCGCAAGCTCTGACCCGCTCTCGCGAAGTACCCCGGCATCCCGCATACCTCGCGAAGTACCCCGGCATCCCGCATACCTCGCGAAGTACCCCGGCATCCCGCATACCTCGCGAGGT
>NZ_JBHUWD010000050.1:0-27820 GCF_042670205.1 Luteimicrobium sp. NPDC057192
CGCCCGGCAGGCGGGGGCCCCCGTCGCTGTCAGTGCGTGCCCGGCGTTCCCTGGAGCGTCATGGCGTAGATCTCCATGCCGCTGTCGTGGTCCCAGGCCGTCCCCACGAGGCCGGGCGCGGTCCACTCGGGCACCGACGACCGCGGGAGCGTGAGAGACCGGACCGTCTTGCTCGCGTCCAGCGCCACCGTCGCCCGGTAGATCGACACCTGGGTGTTGTTCTTCCCGGTGGTCGACATCCGGTAGGGCATCGTGATCGCCGCCGTGTTCCCGAACTCGAGGTCACGCTTTCCCCAGTCCGTGAACTGGAGCGGAACGGACGCGGTCGTGCCGTCGGTGTAGGTCGCCACGGCGGTGCCGCCGAGGATCCCGGTCCCGCCGTTGACGGCCGCGCCGAGGACCTGGAGCGCGCCGTAGCTGCCCTGGGGGAGCGCGATGGTCTGGCCGTCGGCCTCGACGAGGTTCTTGTCGGTCCCTGCGGTGGACGGCGCCTGGTAGGTGACGCCCCCGATCGTCGTGGGGCCGGCAGCCGGCAGCTGGTCGGCGGCGTAGCTGTAGCCCAGGCCGTCGATGTTCCCCTGCGTCGGAGCGTCCGCGGTCGCCACGCCGTCGCGGTCGTACGCGGCGGAGAGGTCGACGGCGCACGACGTGTCGGTCTGCGTCGCGCACGCGCCGGCCGGCTGGGCCTTGACGTGGACGACGTGCCGGACGGCCGACGCTCCCGCCGTCCGGGCGGTGACCGTCACGTCGTACGTCCCGGCAGCCGTGCCCGCCGGTGCGGTGACCGCGAGCGAGACCTTGGCCTGGGTCGGCAGCCCGTTCGACGACACCTTCACCGACTTCGTCCTCGGCGACACCTTCCACCCCCGGGGCGCGGCGGCGCTCACCTTGACCGTCGCGTTGCCCTCGGCCGTCGCCAGCACCGTCACGTCGACGTCCTGCGTGGACGCGCGCTTCGCCGTCGGCGTCACCACCGCGGTGTCGGCTGCGACGCTCGCGCCGAGCTGCGGCTCGACGTCGACGGCCTTGTTCACCGACGGCGGCGCCGACTTCGCGGACCTCGCCCAACTCGTGGGCGAGGTGCTCAGGGCGTACTTGATCGTGCCTCCGTGGGCGATGTCGGCCTGGCTCACCCAGGACTTGTCCCGGTCCTTGCCGTTGACCGAGGCCGTGGCGATGTAGCGCTTGCTCATGCTCGCGCCGGGCGCCGAGATCTTCAGCGTGCCGCCCTGGGTCTTCCCGTACGAGCCGATCCGCAGCGTGGCCTTCGGGAAGAGCGGCGTCGTGACGACGTACGTGTTCGAGCCGCTCATGGTGGGGTACAGGCCGAGCGCGGACATGACGTACCAGGCGGACATCTCACCCATGTCGTCGTTGCCGGTCATCCCCGTCGGGCTGTTGGTGAAGAGCGTCTGCTGGGCGCGGACCACGGTCGCCGTCTTGTCGGGCCGGCCGGTCCACGCGTACAGGTACGGCGCGAGCAGGTTGGGCTCGTTGTCGGGCTGGTAGGTCGTGAACCCGTAGTAGCCGTACGGGTCGCCGATCCACTTGTCCTTGGCGGTCCCCACCGGGTCCGTCAGCAGGTCGGGGTAGGCGAAGAACTCGTCGAGCCGGTTCGTGGCCGCCTGACGGCCGCCCAGCATCGAGACCAGGCCCGCGGGGTCCTGCGGCACGAGCCACTGGTACTGGTAGGGGCCGCTCTCGTGGAAGGCGTGGTCACCGGTCTTGGTGTCGAACGGGGCGACCCAGGTGCCGTCGGCCGTGCGCGGCCGGAAGGTCCCGACGCTCTTGTCGAAGATGTTGCGGTACGACTGGCCGCGCGCGGCGAACATCTTCGCGTCCGCCGTGTGCCCGAGACCCTGGGCCATGAGCGCCAGGGAGGCGTCCGCGGCCGCGTACTCGAGCTGGGTCGACGCCGGGTAGTAGCAGTCGTTGTCGTTCCCCGCGGTCGGGCAGCAGGACGCGTCCGAACCGTCGGTCGGGCAGCTCTTGCTCACGTGGAGGCCGTAGGGGATGTAGCCGAGGCTGGCGTACTGGTCGACGGCGGCGCGGCCGTTGTGGACGCCGTCGCCGGGAACCTCGGTGGCGTTCTTCCGGACGTACTTGTAGACCTCCTTGGCCTCGGCGTCCGTGAAGAGGCCCTTCGACCAGCCCTCGACGAGGAACGGCGTGACCGGGTCACCGGTCATGATGTTGCCGTCCTTGTTGCCGAGGAACCAGCGGGGGAGCGCACCGCCGTCGCGAGCGATCGCGACGAGCGACATGTCGGCGTCGTGCGCGACCTTCGGGTCGAGCAGCTCGACGAGCTGGTTCTGCGTGCGGTAGGTGTCCCACAGCGAGAACACGCCGTACTGCGTGTAGCCCTTGGCCTTGTGGACGGCGTCGTCGGTGCCCATGTAGCGCCCGTCGACGTCACCGACGACGTTGGGCGACAGCACCGAGTGGTAGAGCGCCGTGTAGTACTCGACCTGCTGGTCGTGCGTGCCGCCGCTGATCTCGGCCTTGCGCAGCGTGGTGTCCCAGCGGTCGTGGAGCGCGCCCTGCACCGCGTCGAAGTCGTACCCCAGGCTGCCCGTCTCGACGTCGAGGTTCCTCCGTGCGCCGGCGGTGCCCGTGTACGACCAGCCGACCTTCACGACGACAGGAGCGTCGTCCTTCGTCGTGTCGAAGCTGACCCACCCGCCGTTGTCTCCCGAGTTGGTGGACGTGCGGGAGTCGTGCGCGAGGGTGCCGTTCTTCCAGGTGCCGTACGCGGTGAACGGTCGGCTGAGCTCGGCCACGAAGTAGGCCTTCTGCTCGCCACGGACCCAGCCCTCGATCGTCCGGTCGCCGACGATCTGGATCTCGGACTCGGAGACGTTCTTGCCCGTGTTGAACAGGACGTTCGCCTGGCTCGTGCGCGGGAAGGTGTAGCGCTGCCATCCGGTGCGCGTGGTCGACGCGAGCTCGACGTCCGTGTCGTACTTGTCGAGGTGCACGTCGTACGAGTCGGGGTGGACCTGCTCCTGGGCACGGTTGAACGACGAGGCGTAGGTCGACGGGTTGGTCGAGGTGATCGCACCGGTCGTCGGCATGAACGGCGCGTAGTTGAAGCGGCAGCCGTTGAAGGTGATGTGGCTGAACCCGTAGATCTTCTCCGCGGAGTCCGAGTCGCACGTGTTGCCGCCCGCCCCCGCCCGGTTCAGCACCATGGGGACTTCCTGCACCATGCCGAACGGCTCGCCGACGGCAGGGAAGTCGAAGCCCTCGTTCTTGGTCCCGATGAACGGGTTGACGAGGCTCGTGGGCTCGGGCTCGGTGGCGGAGCTCTTCGGTGCGGGTGCCCCGTACGCGGCGGAGCCCGCCGCTGCTGGGACTGCGAGCGAGGCGAGAGCGACAGCGGTGAGCGTCGCGACAAGGGCACCTGTACGCCGCCCTCTGCGTCGGATCGGCGTGCGGTCGGGAAGTGGCATGACCATCCAGTCTGTCGTCGGCTTCATCGGTAACGCAGGATCGACGCCGTGCGTGACAGCGTTGTCAGCGTGCGTCCGCAAAGTCCAGCACAGAAGCTTGCAAGAGGTCAAGGGTGCCGGGGTCGAGGCCGGCCAAACCGCTCCGCTCCGCCTCGTCGGCCACGACAGAGCGCCCTCGGGACCGCCGGCCGCGAAATCGTTGTGGTTCCGTGATGTTCTCGCCGTGCGCCCTCGGGAGGGCCGTTGCACCGTAGACGATTGGGGCGTTCCCGGCGACGCAGGCGTCCCCGGGAGCGTCGAGATCGGGTCGCAGGGGGCGCGCCGCCGTCCTGGTGGGGCTCCGGGCGCCGGGGCGGCGACAGGGCTCTTGGCCCGGATTCTCAGTGGTGCTACTGTCTGACAACGGTGTCAAGAGGGTGCCTGAACGGCCTTCGGGAAGGACATCCAAGTTCATTCTTCGAACAAAATCGGCGGCCCTCAAAACCGTGTTGACGGCCGCCGCGAAGGTTGAGTTCGAGAGTTGACGTCAAGCTGGGACGGCGCCTAGCGTCGGCCCCGCTCGTCGTCCGATGTCGGCGTCCCGGTTCAGAGTGGAGAAGGAGGAGCGATGGTCGGGGTCCCCCCTGTTCTAGAGATGCGGTCCATCACCAAGGAGTTCCCTGGTGTCAAGGCGCTGGACAAGGTGTCGCTGACGGTCCAGGCCGGTGAGATCCACGCGATCTGCGGCGAGAACGGTGCCGGCAAGTCGACCCTCATGAAGGTGCTGTCGGGCGTCTACCCGCACGGCACCTACGACGGTGAGATCTACTACCAGGGCGACCTGATGGAGTTCAAGGACATCCGCTCCAGCGAGCAGGTCGGCATCGTCATCATCCACCAGGAGCTCGCGCTCATCCCTGAGCTGTCGATCACCGAGAACATCTTCCTCGGGAACGAGGTCCGCGGGCGGCTCGGCATCAGCTGGGACCAGGCACGCCAGCAGGCGGTCGAGCTCATGGCGCGCGTCGGACTGCGGGCCTCGCCCGACACTCTGATCAAGAGCATCGGCGTCGGTCAGCAGCAGCTCGTCGAGATCGCCCGAGCCCTCGCCAAGAACGTCAAGCTCCTCATCCTCGACGAGCCGACGGCCGCGCTGAACGAGGACGACTCCGAGCACCTGCTCGACCTGCTGCGAGGCCTCAAGGCCAAGGGGCTCACGAGCATCATGATCTCCCACAAGCTGAACGAGATCGAGGAGATCGCTGACTCGATCACGATCATCCGCGACGGTCAGACGGTCGAGACCCTCGACGTGCGCAAGGGGGAGATCAACGAGGACCGGATCATCCGCGGCATGGTCGGCCGGGCGCTCTCGTCCCGGTTCCCGGACCACGAGCCGAAGATCGGCGAGACGTTCTTCGAGGTCGAGGACTGGCGCGTCGAGCACCCCGAGGTGCCCGGGCGTCTCGTGTGCAAGGACTCCAGCTTCCACGTGCGTCGAGGCGAGATCGTCGGCTTCGCCGGCATCATGGGCGCCGGCCGCACCGAGCTCGCGCGCTCGATCTTCGGTCGCAGCTACGGGCGCTACCTCTCCGGCACCATCACGATGGACGGCCGCCAGATCTCGATGCCCGACGTGCTGTCGGCCATCAAGCACCGGGTCGCCTACGTCTCGGAGGACCGCAAGGCGCTCGGCCTCAACCTCCTCGACACCATCCAGGAGACGGTGATCGCGGCGAACCTGCCGCGCGTCTCGAAGCACTCGGTGATCAGCGACGACGAGGCCTACCTGGCCGCCGAGGAGTACCGCAAGTCGCTCAACGTCAAGACTCCGAGCGTCAAGAACGGTGTCGCGAAGCTCTCCGGCGGCAACCAGCAGAAGGTCCTGCTGGCCAAGTGGATGTTCACCGACCCGGAGCTCCTCATCCTCGACGAGCCGACCCGCGGCATCGACGTGGGCGCCAAGTACGAGATCTACGGCCTCATCCAGCGCCTGGCCGACAGCGGCAAGGGCGTCGTGGTGATCTCCTCCGAGCTGCCGGAGCTGATGGGGCTGTGCGATCGCATCTACACGGTGTTCGAAGGCCGAGTCACAGGTGAGATCCGTGGCGCCGACGCCACACAGGAAGAGCTCATGCGGCTCATGACGGGTACCGGTGTGGGCGCGGGCTCCCGCTGACGCCGACCCACGCCTGCCCCCACCGACCACCAGTCCGGGTCCGCGACCGGCACCCGGCAGACATGAAGGAAACCCACGGCGATGTCGTCAATCCGCCAGTTCGGCATGGGGATCGCCCTGCTCGCGCTGATCATCTTCTTCCAGTTCAGCACGGGCGGGAACGTCCTGACGTCCACGAACGTCCAGAACCTCATCATCGGTAACTCGTACATCCTGATCCTGGCGATCGGGATGGTCCTCGTGATCATCGCGGGGCACATCGACCTGTCGGTCGGCTCGGTCGCCGCGGTCACGGGCATCATCGTCGCCATCGCCATCCGGGACTGGGGCATCCCGTGGTGGCTCGGCGTCCTCCTCGGGCTCGGCGTCGGTGCCGTCATCGGCGCGTGGCAAGGGTTCTGGGTCGCCTTCGTGGGGATCCCGGGCTTCATCACGACCCTCGCCGGCATGATGATCTTCCGCGGGCTCAACCAGTGGATCGGCCAGTCCAACACGGTCCCCGTCCCCAAGGGGCTCCAGGACCTCGGCGCCGGCTACCTGCCCGAGTGGGGCCCGAACACCGGCATCAACAACTCCACGCTGCTTCTCGGCATCCTCGCGGCCGTGTGGGTCGTGTACTCGGAGCTGCGTCGGCGCCGCGGCGCGATCCGCCTCGGGATGACCCCGCCGTCCACCACGACCGCCGTGACGCGAGTCGTCATCAGCCTCGCCGTGATCGGCTACGCCACCTACCTGTTCGGCAGCGGCCGGTACGGGACCTCCTTCCCGATCCCGGGCGTCGTCCTGCTGGTCCTCGTGATCGTCTACCACTTCGTGGCGTCGCGCACGATCCAGGGCCGCCACGTCTACGCCGTCGGTGGCAACCGGGCCGCAGCCGCCCTCTCGGGCGTCAACATCCGACGGACCAACTTCCTCGTGATGATGAACATGTCGATCCTCGCCGCGCTCGCCGGCATGATCTTCGTCGGCCGGGCGACAGCCTCCGGTCCCTTCGACGGCACCGGCTGGGAGCTCGACGCGATCGCCGCCGTCTTCATCGGTGGTGCCGCGGTCTCCGGCGGTGTCGGTACCGTGCTCGGCTCCGTCATCGGTGGTCTGGTCATGGCCGTGCTCAACAACGGCCTCCAGCTCAACGGCGTGGACTCCGACAAGACCCAGGTGATCAAGGGCATCGTCCTCCTCGTCGCTGTGGCGTTCGACGTCTACAGCAAGGTCCAGGGCAAGCCGTCGATCATCGGGCTGATCTTCCCGTCCCGCAAGGACCGCGGGACGGGCGCGGTCGAAGGGGCCGACACGCCGCAGGCGGAGGTCCCGGTCGCCGACGGCGCGACCGCGGCCAAGGGCTGAACGCCGCTCCTCCCTGCCGTACCCACTCGTTCCATTCCCCGAACGTCCCGACAGGTGCCCGATGAA
This sequence comes from Luteimicrobium sp. NPDC057192, assembly GCF_042670205.1. Classification (NCBI taxonomy): domain Bacteria; kingdom Bacillati; phylum Actinomycetota; class Actinomycetes; order Micrococcales; genus Luteimicrobium; species Luteimicrobium sp. NPDC057192. The sequence continues at coordinate 7,024 of NZ_JBHUWD010000050.1, forward strand.
GGGCACCCGACACAGAAAGTTGGATCCCATGAAGATGAAGCTCGCATCGGTGGCGCTGGCCGCCGCTGCTGCCGGGGCCCTGGTGCTCTCGGGCTGCTCCAGCTCCGACCGTGACGCATCGAGCACGCAGTCGGCAGACGCCGGTTTCGCCAAGGACGCGGTCATCGGCGTCGCCCTTCCCCAGAAGACGTCGGAGAACTGGGTCCTCGCCGAGAACCTCTTCAAGGACGGGCTCACCCAGGCCGGCTACCAGCCCATCGTGCAGTTCGCGAACGGCGGCGTGTCGGAGCAGCAGAACCAGATCCAGGCCATGATCCAGAAGGGCGCCAAGGTCATCGTCGTCGGCGCCATCGACGGGAAGCAGCTCGGGACGCAGCTCAAGGCCGCTCACGACCAGGGCATCAAGGTCATCGCCTACGACCGCCTCCTCGAGAACACCGACGCCGTCGACATCTACCAGGCGTTCGACAACTACAAGGTCGGCCAGCTCCAGGGCCAGTCGCTCCTCAAGGGCCTCGGCGAGCGCAAGGGCAAGGGCCCGTACAACATCGAGCTCATCGCCGGGTCGCCCGACGACGCGAACTCGAAGCCCTTCTTCGACGGCGCGATGAACGTCCTGCAGCCCAAGCTCGACGACGGCACGCTCGCCATCCCGTCGGGCCAGAAGACCCAGCAGCAGGCCGCGACGCAGGGCTGGGAGGCGGAGAACGCGCAGAACCGCATGGACACGATCCTGGCGGGCAACTACAAGAACAAGGAGCTGCACGGCATCCTGTCCCCGAACGACACGCTGGCCCGTGCCGCGCTCACCTCGGTGAAGCAGGCCGGCAAGCCGACCCCGGTCGTCACCGGGCAGGACTCCGAGGTCGAGTCGGTCAAGTCGATCATGGCGGGCGTGCAGTACTCCACGATCTACAAGGACACGCGCGAGCTGGTGAAGTCGACCATCGACGCCGTGAACGCGTACCAGAAGGGCGACGAGCCGACGGTCAACGACACGAAGTCGTACAACAACGGCGTCAAGGTGGTCCCGGCCAACCTGCTGACCCCGGTCATCGTGACCAAGGAGAACGCTGCCGAGGTCTACGCGAACGACCCGACGCTCGCTCCGCTGACGAAGTGAGCTGAGGCTCCTCGGAGCCGCCCACGCGAAGGGCCGCGGTCTTCGGACCGCGGCCCTTCGTGCGTCCGGACCCCGGCGTGGTCCGACGGGCCGCGCCCCCGGGGGCTCAGCCAGTCGAGCGGGGGGTGCGCGTCGCACCGACGGTGGACGCCCTCTCCGCCGACGGTGACGTCGTCTTCGCTGACGGTGGCGTCGTGTCCGCCGACGGTGACGTCGTGTCCGCCGACGGGGACGCCGGTCCGCGGGTGCACTCCGCCCGAGCGTGGTGGGCGTCGCTGTCGGGGACGGGATGTCACCGTCGGCGGACGACGCGTCACCGTCGGCGGACGACGCGTCACCCTCGGGGGGGCGGGGAGGGAGGGAGAGCACACGCGAAAGGGCCCGGTGGCTGATGCCACCGGGCCCCTTCCGCCACCCCCGCGCGGGCGGGTGCTCGACGCGCGAGCTCTACGCGGCGCCGTGGCTCTGGCGGCTGCGCCGCGAGAGCGAGTCGACGATGACGGCGAGGAGCAGCACGATGCCCGTGACGATGAACCGGGGGGCGTCGCCCGCGAAGTTCATGAGGTTCAGCCCGTTGGCGATCGACTGCACGACCACGACACCGAGCAGCGCCGACCATGCGCTGCCGCGGCCGCCGAAGAGGCTCGTGCCGCCGATGACGGCTGCCGCGATGGCGTTGAGGTTGACGTCGCCGGTACCGGCCGAGAGGGTCACGGCGGTGAGGTTCCCCGCGGACACGAGGCCGCCGAGCACGGCGAACATCGAGCAGAGCATGAACACGGTGAGGTAGACGCCGTTGACCCGGATACCGGCACGCCGGGCCGCTTCGACGTTCCCGCCGACCGCGTAGATCGAGCGGCCCCACCGCGTGCGGGTGATGAAGAAGTTCACCACGATCACCACGAGGACGAGGAACACGAACGAGACGCCGGTGCCCCGGTCGGTCGCGAGGTAGTACGCGACGGCGAGGAGGAGGACGAGCAGCGCCGCGCACTTGATCGCCGAGGCCGCGATCGATCGGCCGGAGAGACCCGCCCGCAGACGTCGCCTGTTCTTGAACAAGTCCGACAGGAAGAGCCCGCCTGCGCCGACGACGGCGAGCAGGTACGCCTGCCACGGCAGCAGGTAGTCGAAGAGGGAGAACTTCACGATGAACGAGTCGGCCGGCAGGTTGATGGATCCGCTCGTGTTGAGGAGCGCGAGCTGGACGCCCAGGAAGGTGAGCAGGCCCGCCAGCGTGATGACGAAGCTCGGGACGCCGAAGCGCGTGAAAAGGAACCCGTAGAGGAGACCGATCGCCGCGCCGACAGCGAGCGACAGGATCAGGACCGGGACGAACGGCCAGCCGTGATTGACCATCCCGACGCCGAGGATCGCCGCGGAGAGGCCGCTCACCGAGCCGATCGACAGGTCGATCTCCCCGAGGAGGAGCACCAGCACGATGCCGACCGCGATGAGGCCGGGTCCGGCGCACTGGACGGCGAGGTTGACCAGGTTCTGGGCGTCGAAGAAGTCGCCGTGGGTCGTGACGCCGAAAGCAGCCCAGATGATCACCAGGCCGATGACGACGGGCAGGGACCCGAGGTCGCCGCTGCGGACGCGGTGTCCGAAGGCGCCGATCGCGCCGGACAGCCCACGGCCCCGCAGCAGGCGCTCGTCCTCGAGGTCCGCGGCGGCGCGGGCAGCAGGTGCGGCGGTGTCGGGGCTCTGGGTCGACGGGCTGGTCATGCGGGGTTCTCCTCGCTGGGGCGGGCTGCGGCGGCACGACGGGTGACGGCGTTGTCCGAGGCCCCCGTGATAGCAGCGATGATCTCCTCGTAGCTCACGTCACGGATGTTGAACGTGCCGTTGTTGCGCCCGAGGCGCAGGACGACGACCCGGTCGGCGACCGCCTGCACGTCGGCGAGGTTGTGGCTGATGAGGATGACGCCGTGGCCTCGCTCGCGCAGGCGCTCGATGAGGTTGAGCACCTCTGCCGTCTGGGCCACGCCGAGGGCGGCGGTCGGCTCGTCGAGGATCACGACCTTGGGGTCGCCGATGAGGGAGCGTGCGATCGCGACGGTCTGGCGCTGGCCGCCGGACAACGACGCGATCGGGATCCGGACGGAGGGGATGCGTGCCGAGAGCTGGCGGAGCAGCTCCCAGGAGCGCCGCTCCATCTCTTCCTCGTTCATGACGCGACCCGCGGTGACCTCGCGGCCGAGGAAGAGGTTGGCGACGACGTCGAGGTTGTCGCACAGCGCGAGGTCCTGGAAGACCGACGAGATCCCCATCTGGCGAGCAGCCGCGGGGTCGGGGATGGTGACGTCCTCGTCCTCGAACGTGATGCTGCCTTCGTCCTGGGAATGGACGCCGGAGAGGACCTTGACGAGCGTCGACTTGCCGGCGCCGTTGTCGCCGACGATGGCGACGACCTCGCCGGGATAGACGTCGAGGTCGACCCCCGACAGCGCCTGCACGGCGCCGAATCTCTTGGTGATCCCGCGCAAGGACATCACCGGCTCGGTCGCGGGGGTCCGTGGCTTCTGGTCTGGTTCGGTGATCGTCACCCGGTTCTCCTTCGAAACGTGGGGCGCGCCGGGCGTCGGGGCCGTTACTTGATGCCGGCCTTGTCGCACGCGTCCTTGTAGGCGGCGGTGCAGATGTCCGAGACCTTGTAGAGGCCGTCCTTGACGACGGTGTCCGCGATGTTCTTGGTGGTGACGGCCACCGGGTCGAGGAGCTCGGCCGGGACGCTCGCACCCTTCGCCGTCTTGACGGTGGCGGGGAGATCGGGCTTCGTGCCGTTCGCGAGGTCGACCGCCATGTCGGCGGCCTTCGACGCCTCGGGCTTGAAGGCCTTGTAGACGGTCATGTACTGCTCGCCCGCAAGGATCCGCTGGATGCCCGCCAGCGAGGCGTCCTGTCCGGTGACCGGCGGGAGCTTCGTGATGCCGGCAGCCTTGAGGGCCGCGATGGCGGCGCCGCCCGTGTCGTCGTTGGCCGCGTAGACGCCCTGCACGTTCTTGGCGCCGACCTTGGAGATCTGGCCCGAGGCCCACTGCTGCGCCTTGGCCGGGTCCCACCCAGGGGTGTCGTACTCGCCGAGCACCTTGTAGCTGGTGCTGCCGAGCACGGACTGGGCGCCCGTCTTGAACTGGCTCGCGTTGTTGTCGGTCGGCGACCCGTTGATCTCGAGGATCCCGGCGGTGTCGGGCAGCCCGAGCTCCTTCATCCGGTCGACCAGGGCCTGCGCCTGGAGCTTGCCGACCTTCTCGTTGTCGAACGAGATGTAGGCCGCGAGGTCCCCGGAGTCGATCAGGCGGTCGTAGGAGATGACCGGGATGTTCTTGGCCTTGGCCTGCGTGACGATCGCGGCAGCGGCCTCCCCGTCGAACGGATCCAGCACGAGGACCTTGACACCTTGCGTGATCATGGCCTGCGCCTGCTGCTGCTGGGTGGCAGCGCTACCGGCGGCGTTCTGGTACAGGACCTCGCACTTGGGGCACTTCGCGGCGACCTCGTCCTTGAAGTACGGGTAGTCGGCCGTGGCGTAGCGCGGGGTGACAGTGTCGGGCAGCAGGAGCCCGATCTTCGCGGTGCTGTTCGCGCCGCTGGTGCCTCCGGTGTCGTCCGACTTGTCGCCCGACGACCCGTTGGAGCACGCCGTCAGCATTCCGGCCGACAGCAGCAGGGCCGCCGCCGAGACCGCGGCCCGCTTCGTGACTGTCCTCATTGAGAGTCCTCCCTTGGGGATCCGCCCTCTTCGGCGGCTCGAATGAGCATGGCAGCGAGGGTCTTTGGGGTCAATGCCTGAAGACAAGGGGTGCGTGGGAGATGCTCAATCGTTACGTGGTACGAGCTCGCCGCTCCGCGGCACGAGGTCCTGGACGTTCACGGCGTCCACGGCGAGGGCGAGCGCGCCGAGCACGGGTCCCCGCTGGTCGAGATGGGTCTGGACGACGTCCGGGGTCCCGTCGGCGTCACGAAGGAGGGCTGACTCGAAGGCGTGCCGCATGGGACCGAGAAGGAGCTCGCCGGCGCGCGCGAACTCGCCGCCGACGACGACCCGTTCCGGGTCGAGGAGGTTCGCGAGGCCGCCTGCCGCGCGCCCGATGGACCGGCCTGCGTCGCCGATCACCCGGATCGACGCGGCGTCGCCGGTCATGGCCGCGACCACGAGGTCGGTGAACTTGACCGATCGCTTGAGGTCGGCGTTGACCGAGTCCAGGACGGCCTCGATCCCCGCGACCGCCTCGAGGCACCCCCGGTTCCCGCAGCGGCAGACCGGCCCCCGGGCGTCCACGATCATGTGCCCGAACTCGCCGGCCGTGCCGTGATGCCCCCTCAGGACGTGGCCGTCGGCGATGATCCCGGCGCCGATGCCGTCGCTGAGCTCGAGGACGAGGACGTCCGACTTCCCGCGGGCCGCGCCGAGCCGCAGCTCTGCCAGCGCTGCCAGGTTGGACGAGTTCTCCACGTACGTGGGGCAGCCCGTGCGCAGCGCCATCTTCTCCGCGATCGGCACGGCGTCCCAGCCCCGCATGATGCCGTGCCGTGCGACCGTGCCGGTCCGGCGGTCGATCGGCGCCGAGACGGCGATGCCGATCCCGAGGATCTCGTCGCGCTCGACCTCCACCGACTCGATCATGTCCGTGATCATGAGGGCGGCGTTGTCGAGCTCCCGGTCGGCACGGTGGTCACGGGCGAGCGGCATGCGGTGCTCCGTCACGACCGTGTAGCGCGTGTCGGCGAGCGCGACGTGCATGTGTCGCGTGGAGATGTGGATCCCGATGAGGAGGCCGAGCTGGTGCGCGAGGGTGACCCGTTGGGCGCGGCGCCCGCTGCGCGTGCTCGGTGACGTGCTGAGGACGCCCGAGGTGCTGAGCTCCTTGACGATGTTGGAGACGGTGGCCGGGGAGAGCCCGGTCGCACCGGCCAGCTCGACCTGGGTCAGAGCACCGTGACGCTTGACCGCTGCGATGATTCGCGAGCGGTTGGCTTCACGTAGTGAAGCCTGGTTGCCGGTTGGGCGTCGTCGCTCTGGCACGAGGACATGGTAGACCGAGGGCTGCTCCGGCCGGCCCGCCGAGGTCGGCGGCCGGCGTTCGGCTACCATGGTGGTCGTCGCGACTGGCGCATCAGGTGGATCACCACCGGGGAGCGACATGCTTTCGGACCGACGCAACACAGGGTCGTTCGCCTGGGCCCCGGTCTCCGACCAACGTCCCCGCACGCACCCGTCGTGCGGGACACGGCCCCGACAGGGAGAAGCATGAGCGCCCAGCCCAGCCAGAACGACGTCCTCAACCAGTCCCTCGCCGAGCTCGACCCCGAGATCGCGGCGGTCCTCGACGGCGAGCTCGCCCGCCAGCGCGACACCCTCGAGATGATCGCGTCCGAGAACTTCGTGCCCCGCGCGGTCCTGCAGGCGCAGGGCTCCGTCCTCACGAACAAGTACGCCGAGGGATACCCCGGCCGCCGCTACTACGGCGGCTGCGAGCAGGTCGACATCGCGGAGAACCTCGCGATCGCCCGCGCCAAGTCCCTCTTCGGCGCCGAGCACGCCAACGTCCAGCCGCACTCGGGCGCCACGGCCAACGCGGCCGTCCTGCACGCGCTCATCAACGCGGGCGACAAGATCCTCGGCCTCGAGCTCGCGCACGGCGGCCACCTCACGCACGGCATGAAGATCAACTTCTCCGGCCGCCTCTACGACGTCGCCGCCTACGGCGTGGACCCGCAGAGCTACCGCATCGAGATGGACCAGGTCCGCAAGGCCGCGCTCGAGCACCGTCCCGACGTCATCATCGGCGGCTGGTCCGCCTACCCGCGCCACCTCGACTTCGCCGCGTTCCGCGAGATCGCCGACGAGGTCGGCGCCAAGCTGTGGGTCGACATGGCGCACTTCGCCGGCCTCGTGGCCGCCGGGCTGCACCCGAGCCCCGTGCCCTACGCCGACGTCGTCTCCTCGACCGTGCACAAGACGATCGGCGGCCCGCGCTCGGGCTTCATCCTGTCCAAGGAGACCTTCGCCAAGAAGATCGACTCGGCCGTCTTCCCGGGCCAGCAGGGCGGCCCGCTCATGCACGTGGTCGCCGCGAAGGCCGTGTCCTTCAAGGTCGCCGCGAGCGAGGGCTTCAAGGACCGCCAGGAGCGCACGCTCCGCGGCGCGCAGATCATCGCCGAGCGGCTCGGCGCGGCCGACGTCGCCGACCGGGGCGTGTCCGTCCTGACCGGCGGCACGGACGTGCACCTCGTGCTCGTCGACCTGCGCCACAGCGCGCTCGACGGCCAGCAGGCCGAGGACCTCCTGCACGACGTCGGCATCACCGTGAACCGCAACGCCGTGCCGTTCGACCCGCGCCCCCCGCGCGTCACCTCGGGCCTGCGCATCGGCACGCCGGCGCTCGCGACCCGCGGGTTCGGCGACGCCGAGTTCACCGAGGTCGCCGACATCATCGCGGCCGCGCTGCGCGACGGCGCGTCGTCCGACGTCGAGGGCCTGAAGAAGCGCGTCGACGCGCTCACCGCGCAGTTCCCGCTCTACCCCGGGCTGCACCAGTGACCGCGCAGCGGCTCGACGGCACCGCGACCGCGTCGGCCATCAAGGACGAGCTGCGGGTGCGGGTCGCGGCGCTGCGCGAGCGCGGCGTCGTCCCCGGCCTGGGCACGCTCCTGGTGGGGGAGGACCCGGGCTCGCTCAGCTACGTCGGCGGCAAGCACCGCGACTCGGCCGAGATCGGGATCGAGTCGATCCGCGTCGACCTGCCCGCGGACGTCAGCGAGGGCGAGGTCCACGCGACCATCCAGCGCCTCAACGCGGACCCCGCGGTGACCGGGTACCTCGTCCAGCTCCCGCTGCCCGCGGGCATGGACGAGCACGCGGCGCTCGTCGCGGTCGACCCCGCGAAGGACGTCGACGGCCTGCACCCGGCGAACCTCGGCGAGCTCGTGCTCGGCGTGGACGGGGAGATCACGACGTCCCTTCCGTGCACGCCCGCCGGCTGCCTCGAGCTGCTGCGTCGCAACGACGTCCCGGTCGCCGGCAAGCACGTCGTCGTGATCGGGCGCGGCCTCACGGTCGGCCGCCCGCTGGGGCTGCTCCTCACGCGCAAGGGCGTCGACGCGACCGTGACGCTGACGCACTCGCGCACGCGCGACCTCGCGGCCGAGGTGCGCCGCGCGGACGTCGTCGTGGCCGCCGTCGGCGTGCCGCACCTGGTCAAGCCCGACTGGGTCAAGCCGGGCGCGGCCGTGCTCGACGTCGGCGTGACCCGTGTCGGCACCGCGCCGTCGGGCAAGGCGAAGCTCGCGGGGGACATCGACCCCGGGGTCGCCGAGGTCGCGGGCTGGCTCTCGCCCAACCCGGGCGGCGTCGGGCCCATGACGCGCGCGATGCTCCTCAGCAACGTCGTCGCCGCGGCCGAGCGCGCCGCGGGGATCGCCTGACGCGCGCCCTGGCGCGAGACCGACCGAGCCCGAGACAGGATGGACGCATGACCACGCTCGACTCCCTCGACCCCGTGGCGCTCACCGAGCTCCACGAGCGCCTCGCGGCGCAGTACGCGGACCTGCGGGCCCGCGGGCTGAAGCTCGACCTCACGCGTGGCAAGCCGTCGGCCGAGCAGCTCGACCTCTCGAACGCGCTGCTCGGCCTGCCCGGCGAGGACGACTTCCGTGCCGCCGACGGGACCGACTGCCGCAACTACGGCGGGCTCGCGGGCCTGCCGGAGCTGCGGGCGATCTGGTCGGAGCTGCTCGGGATCCCGGCGGCGCAGCTCGTCGCGGGCGGGGCGTCGAGCCTCACGATGATGCGCGACGTCCTCACGTACGCGCTGCTCCACGGGCGCACCGCGTCGCCGCGCCCGTGGGCTCGCGAGGAGGTCGTCCGGTTCGTGTGCCCGGTGCCGGGCTACGACCGGCACTTCGCGATGCTCGAGGCGCTCGGGATCGAGATGGTCACGGTCGACATGACCGAGACCGGGCCCGACGTCGAGGCGATCGAGCGGCTCGTCGCCACCGACCCGACCGTCAAGGGCATGTGGCTCGTCCCGACGTACGCCAACCCGACGGGCGACACGACGACCCTCGAGGTCGCGGCCCGGCTCGCGGCCATGCCCGCCGCGGCGCCCGACTTCACCGTGATGTGGGACAACGCGTACGCGGTGCATCACCTGACCGAGGACGAGGCCAAGGCGGTCGACATCCTCGGGCTGGCCGCGGGCAGCGGTCACCCGGACCGGTTCGTCGTCTTCGCGTCGACGTCGAAGATCACCTTCGCGGGCGCGGGCGTGGCGTTCCTCGCCGGGTCGGCGGGGACCGTCGCGTGGTACCTCGAGCACCTGGCGTACGGGTCGATCGGGCCGGACAAGCTCAACCAGCTCCGGCACGTGCGCTTCCTCGAGGACGCCGAAGGCGTCCGTGCGCTCATGCGCCGGCACCGCGACATCCTGGCGCCCAAGTTCGGGGCGGTCCAGGAGATCCTCGACTCACGCCTCGGCGGGCAGGGCGTCGCGACCTGGAGCCGCCCGCTGGGTGGGTACTTCGTCGACCTCGACGTCGTCGACGGCACGGCGCGCCGCGTCGTCGCCCTCGCCAAGGAGGCCGGGATCGCGCTGACGCCGGCCGGGTCGGCCTACCCGCACGGCGACGACCCGCGCGACCGCAACATCCGGCTCGCGCCGAGCTTCCCGCCCGTCGAGGAGCTGCGCGAGGCGATGGACGGTGTCGCGACGTGCGTGCTCCTCGCCGCCGCGGAGGCGCAGCTCGCGCGCTGAGCCCGCGGGAGGACACCGACGGCGGCGCCCCCGGATGTCCGGGAGCGCCGCCGTCCGCGTCTTCTGGTGGGTCAGCAGACGCCCTTGAGGGCCCACGGGCCCCACTGGCCGGCGCCTGGCGTGCTGCCCTGGTTCCACCACTGCGCCGTGTAGAGGCTGCCCTGGTACGACACCGTCTCGCCGCCGGTGTAGACGGTCGACGGGGACCACGCCGCTGCGGAGCAGGTGCCCGTGCCGCTCGTCGGCGGCGTCGTCCCGGTGCCCGTGCCGCCGGTCGGGGAGGTGGTGCCGGAACCGCCGGAGCAGGTCCCGGTCTCCTTCCACGGGCCGTTCGCGGTGCCGGGCTTGTCGCCCTGCGTCCACCACTGCGCGGCGTAGGTCTTGCCGAGGTAGGAGACGGTCTGGCCGCCGGTGTAGACGGCTGTCGCCGACCAGGCGGGCGTGGAGCAGGTGCCCGGGGCAGTGGGGGGCGTGGTCGTCGTCGGGTCGGTCGGGGAGGTCGTGCCCGTGCCCGTGCCGGGATCGGTGGGCGACGTCGTGCCGGTCCCCGTCCCGCCCGTCGGCGCGGGGCCGCTGCCGGGCGCGACCGGGCCGGCGGCGCCGGCGCCGAGCTTCGCCATGAGCGCGGACGAGAGCACGCCCGCGCGGTCGCCGTCGAGCTCCCAGAACATGCCGCCGCCGAGGCCCTTCGAGCGGATGTAGTCCGCCTTCTGCGCGACGGTCTGCGGGGTGTCGAGGCTCCACCAGTTGGTGCCGTCGTAACGCCACGCGGCGCCGACCTTCGCGTCGTCGTACTCGGTGCCGACGGACTTGAGCTTGTCGTAGTCCTCGATGCCGGTCTCCCAGGTGCCGCGCGCGCCCCCGGTCGCGGTGCTCCAGGGGGTCTGTGACGGCACGCCCGTCCAGCCGCGCCCGTACATCGCCATGCCGAGCGTGAGCTGCGACGGCTTCACCCCCGCGGCGAGGTAGAGCTTGATCGCCTTGTCGACGCTGTACCGCTGGTCGGCGGGCCGCGGGTCGGCCGGGTCGTCGTAGAGGTTGATCTGGTGCCCGGCGAGGTTCGGGCTCCACGCGCCCCACAGGTCGTAGCCCTGGACGTTCACGTAGTCCATGGCCGTGAACAGCTCGGGGTCGTTCCAGTGCCCGGCGGTGATGTCCTCGGGGTTGGCCGGGGCGAACGCGGACAGCAGGTAGTGCTCGCCGCCGGTCGAGGCCGTGAGCGCGTCGAGCTGGCTGCGGAACTCCTTGGCGAGCAGGACGAGGTTCTTGCCGTCGTTTGCGGGGTCGACGAGGTTGCCGGTCAGGCCGTGGTTCGTGCCCGGCCACTCCCAGTCGATGTCGAAGCCGTCGAAGACGCCGGCCGCGGAGCCCGCGCCCCCGCGCCCGTCGACGACGGGCAGGTTGCCCTTGATGAACATGTCGATGCACGACGAGACGAACTTCTTGCGCGAGGCGTCCGTGGCGGCGACCTGCGACCAGTACTTGGAGTAGGTCCACCCGCCGATCGACATGACGACCTTGAGGTTCGGGTTCTTGGCCTTGAGCTGCTTGATCTGGTTGAAGTTGCCGGCGAGCGGCTGGTCCCAGGTGTCGGCGACGCCCGCGACCGAGTTCGCGGCGGTGTAGCCCATGCCGAAGTCGGCCCAGGAGTCGCCCGCGCCCACGCCGTCGTCGGCGGTGCCGGTGGTGCCCACGGCTTTGTTGGCCTCGAAGCAGGTGCCGCTCGAGCTGATGTTCGCGAACGCGTAGTTGATGGCCGTGAACTTGCCCGCGGTCCCGGAGCTCTGCAGGTCCTGGAACCGGTAGTTGCGGCCGTAGACGCCCCACTGGGCGTAGTAGCCGACGTTGCGGAAGCCGTTGATCGGGTTGTCGGGGGAGGTGGCGCCGCTCGCGGCGGCTGCGACGTGCAGGGGCGCCGCCTCGGCCGCGGGGAGCGCGGCGAGGAGCGAGCCCGCGAGGGCCGCGGACGCCAGGAGCGCGGTGGCCGCGCGGCGTCGTCGGTGGGTGCGCTGCATGGATCTCTTCCTCGAGGTCGGGGGCTCGGTCCGGTGGGCCGGACCGGGTCTGTGAGCAGGGTGAACAAAACGGTAGAGACCCGTTCGCGGCGCCGATATGAGGGGGAGCCGCAGAATCCGGCGGGACGGTACGGGTGAACCCGTAGGGCGTTCCCACTTGACAGCGTTGTCTCCAGCCAGACAGCGTTGTCACCGCGCGGCCCGCGACGGTGCGGCCGTGCTCTACCCAGAGAGGACACCATGAGGCGTACCTTCGGCATCGCCGCCCCGGTCGCGGCGCTCGTCCTGGCGGGAGGCGGCGCGCTCGTCAGCGCGCCGGCCGCCCAGGCCGCGGCGGGCGCGCCCGTCGCGGACCCCGCGTCCTACGTCAACCCGTTCATCGGGACGCAGGACGAGGGCAACACGTATCCCGGCGCGACCGTCCCCTTCGGGATGGTCCAGCTCTCGCCCGACACGGGCCACAACACCGGCTACGACTACACGCAGTCGAGCATCCGCGGGTTCTCGCAGGTGCACCTGTCGGGTGTCGGCTGCGGGCTCGGGGGCTTCGTCCCGATCCTGCCGACCACCGGCGACGTCACGAAGACCGACGACGCCGCGTACGCGCTCGGCTTCAGCCACGCCGACGAGGAGGCGTCGCCCGGCTCGTACGAGGTCGGCCTCGCAGCCCCTGCCGGGAAGATCAAGGCCGAGCTCACCGCGACGACCCACACGGGCGTGCAGCGGTACACGTTCCCGGCCACGACGAAGGCCGACGTCCTGGTCAACGCGGGGCAGGCGCTGTCCAGCGTGTCGAGCTCGAGCGTGAAGATCGTCGACGACCGCACGGTCGAGACCTCGACGACGGTGCACGGGTTCTGCCAGGACACCAAGCCGTTCACCGTCCACACCCGCACGACCTTCTCGCGCCCGTTCACGGCCTCGGGCACGTGGACCGGCACCGCCGTGACGCCGGGCTCGGCGTCCGCGAGCTCGACGCAGCGGACCGGCGCCTACCTCCAGTTCGACACGACGGGCAGCGGCGCGGACGCGCGCGTCGTCGAGGCGCAGACCTCGCTCAGCTACGTCGACGCCGACGGCGCCGCGGCCAACCTGGACGCCGAGGCGTCGGGCTTCGACGCCGCGCGGACGGCCGCGACGAAGGCCTGGGACGACCGGCTCGGCCAGGTCGCCGTGACGTCGTCCGACACCTCGGACGCCGGGAAGACCCGGCTCAAGACGTTCTACTCCGCGCTGTACCGCACGTTCCTCGCGCCCAACACGGGGACCGACGTCGACCACCGCTACTTCGGCTGGGACGGCGCGGTCCACACCGCGGACGGGTTCACGTACTACCAGAACTTCTCGCTCTGGGACACGTACCGCACGCAGCAGCAGCTTCTCTCGCTCCTCGCGCCCGAGCAGTCCGCGGACATGGCGTACTCCGTCGTGCTCGAGGGTGAGCAGGGCGGCTGGGCTCCGCGCTGGAGCTACGGGCCCGTCGAGACGAACATCATGACCGGCGACCCGGTCACGCCGTTCGTCGTCGACGCCTGGACCCAGGGGCTCCTCAAGGGCCACGAAGAGGAGGCGTACGCCGTCCTCAAGCAGAACGCGGACGGGGTGCCGTCGCCGTCGTCGCCGTCCAACGGGCGCTCCGGCAACGAGACCTACATCGCCGACGGGTACGTGCCGTACGTCCCGAGCGCGTCCGGCAAGCCGGGCGACTACGACCTCCAGCACGGCGGGTCCGCGACGCTCGAGTACGCGCTCGCGGACGCGTCGCTCTCCGCCATGGCGCAGGGCCTCGGCCACACCGCCGACGCCGCCCGTTACGCCGACCGCGCGCAGAGCTTCCGCTCCATCTGGGACTCGACGACGTCGTCGTTCCGGGCCCGCGGCGCGGACGGCCTGTTCGTCGCCGAGACCGACCCGGCCAGCGCTCCGGGCTTCCACGAGGGCACGGCCGTCCAGTACCAGTGGCTCGTCCCGCAGGACATGCCGGCGCTTGTCGGGCTCATGGGTGGCAAGGACGCGGCGGAGCAGCGGCTCGACGCGTTCTTCGCGTACGACAAGGTGCTGGCGAACCCGGCGGACACGGCCAAGAACGTCTGGGTCAGCGGGTCGTACGACTACTACAACCAGGACAAGTACAACCCCAACAACGAGCCCGACCTGGCGTCGCCGTACAGCTACCTGTGGACCGGGCAGCCGTGGAAGACGACCGACGTCGTGCGTGCCGCGCTCACGCTGTTCACGGACGGCCCGACCGGCGTGACCGGTAACGACGACCTCGGCGAGATGTCCGCGTGGGACGTCGCGTCGTCGCTCGGCATCTACCCGATCCAGCCGGGCGCCGACCTGTGGGGCCTGTCGACGCCGGTCTTCGACCGCGTCGACATCGCGCTCGACCGCGCCACCTACCCGGCGGGGAACCTCACGATCACGGCCGACGGCGTCTCGGACGCGTCGCACTACGTCCAGTCGCTCGCGACCGACGGCGGAGCGGTGGACCGCGCCTACCTCACCGGCAAGGAGCTCACCTCGGCTGGGACCCTCGCGTACACGGTCGGCTCGAAGCCGTCCGCGTGGGCGACCGGTGACGACGCCGCCCCGGGCGCGCTCGTGTCCGGGGCCGCGGTCCCGAACCGGCTCACCGCGGGCGTGACCACGCCCGCCGTTTACGGCGAGCCCGGCACGGACGTCACGCTCCCTGTCGCGGTCCTCGCGCAGGGGACGGGCACGCGACACGGCACCGTGACGGCGACGTCGGACGAGCGGACGGTCCGGGCGACCGGGACGGAGCCGTGGTCCGTGACCGCCGACGGCGGCGCGGCCCAGACCTCGGTCGACGTCACCGTGCACCTAGCACCGGACGTCTCATTCGGGAACCACGAGGTCACGGTCGCGGTGCGCGACTCCGACGGCACGACCATCCGCGACACCGTCGAGGTCGTCGTGGCCGGCGACTCGTGGCTCCAGGGCGCGTTCAACAACGCCGGGATCGCCGACCGGGGAGTGGCCGGCTCGGGCAACTTCGACGGACTGGGCTGGGCCTACCTGCGCGACGAGATGGCGGGCGCGAGCCTGTGGGCCGGCGGCGAGCACACGGTGCCCGGCACGAGCCTCACCTACGTCCTCGGGGGCGCGAAGGCCGGCCCGGACAACGTGGTCGGCTCGGCGACCCCGGCGACGACGGACGTGTCCGCCGCGCTCGGGAAGGCCCGCACGATCGCGTTCGTCGGGGCGGGTGCCAGCGGCAACCAGACGGGCGACGTCACCCTCGGGTTCGCCGACGGCACCTCGCAGAAGGTCTCCGTGACGCTCACGGACTGGTGCTCCGGCAGCCCGGCGCAGGGCAACGTGCTCGTCGGGCGAACGGCTCACCGGTCGTCCGGCAACGGCACCGGCACCGACGGCGTGGCCTGCGGGCTGTTCGCGACCGCCCCGGTCGCGCTGCCGGCCGGCACGTCCCTCGCGACGATCACGTGGTCGACGAACACCAAGCTCCACGTGTTCGCCGTCGCGTCCGACGCGACGCCCGCCGCGGTCACCGCGTCCCTGCGCGCCAAGACCACGGGCGACGCCCGGCCCGGTCTGACCGTGCACGCGCAGGCGCCGCGGTGGGACGTCGCCGGGACGCACACCACGTACCGGTGGAGCGTCGACGGGCAGGCGATCGAGGGCGCGACCGGTGCGGACTACACCGTGCGCGCCTCGGACGTCGGCAAGAAGCTCGTCGTGACGGCCGTCGGGACGCACGACGGGTACCTCAACGGCACCTCGACCTCGGCCCCGGCCCCGGTCCGGGCGGCGAAGACGTCCTGACGGCGTCGGCGAGCGGCGCCGCCCGTCGACGGTGACGTGCCGTTCGCCGACGGTGACGTGCTGTTCGCCGACGGTGACGTGCTGTTCGCCGACGGTGACGCCCGTCCACAGCTCCGGGCCGCCGGGCTGGGGACGGGCGTCACCGTCGGTGGGCGCGATGTCACCGTCGGTGGGCGCGATGTCACCGTCGGTGGGCGCGATGTCACCGTCGGTGGGCGCGATGTCACCGTCGGTGGGGGCGACGTCACCGTCGGCGGGGGCGACGTCACCGTCGGGAGTTCATCTCTGCGCCGTTCCGGCGTCGCCCGGGCGCCGGGCGACGCCGATTGACTCGCGGCCGTGAACCTGCGTACAGTCCCCGCCATGACAGCGTTGTCGCACGAGCGTGCGAAGCCCGACCGACCGATCCGCACGCCCCGCTCCCGCCGCGCGGCCCTGCCGGCCGCGCTCGCGCTGGCCGCGTCGGCCGTCGTCGTGCCCCTGGCTGGGCCCGCCCAGGCCGCTCCGGCCGCTGGGCCCACCGACTACACCCAGTTCGTGAACCCGTTCGTCGGCACGCAGGGCGACCACGGGCAGGACGGGCCCGGCGCGTTCGCGCCCTACGGCCTCGCCACGGTCACCCCGACGACGACCAACGGCAACCACGTCGGCTACGAGTACACGTCGGGCACGCTCCTGGGCTTCACGAACGTCGCGCTCGACGGCGTGGGCGGCGGTGGCGGCGCGGGCGACGTGCTCGTCGTGCCGACGTACCAGAGCTACACGTCGCGTCCGGCGACGAGCACCTACGGCAAGACGATCCGCACCGACGGCGGGACCAAGGACGAGCACGCGACCGCGGGCTACTACCAGGTCGGCCTCGACGAGGGCGGCAAGGACATCGACGCCCAGGTGACCGCGGCGACGCGCACCGGCGTCCACGACTACACGTTCGACTCGGCGGGCCACGCCTCGCTCGTCGTCGACCTGCAGCACACCGGCAACGGGCGCCGGGCGACCGACCTGAAGGTCGGCACGAGCGCCGACGGCAAAACGACGCTCTCGGGTTCGTTCACGGGCTACTTCTACAACTCGGCCTACCGGCTCTACTACTACGCCGAGACGACCGTGCCGACGTCGTCCGTCCAGACGTGGGGGAGCGGCGGGCTCGGCTCGGCGACGACCCAGGACGGCACGGACATCGGCGCGGTGCTCAACTTCGACGCGACCGCGGGCGAGCACGTCGGGCTCCGCGTCACGCTCTCGCCCGTGAGCGCCGCGCAGGCGGAGCGCGACGCCGCCGTCGAGGTGGGCGGCAAGACGTTCGACCAGGTCCGCAGCGCGACCAAGGCCGACTGGAACGACCGGCTCGGCAAGGTCGACGTCGACGCGAGCGCGACGAACGACCCGACGGGCGACCTCAAGACCGAGCTCTACACGCACCTGTACCGCCTCGCGGACACCCCGATGAACGCGACGTCGACCGACGGCACGTACCGCGGCGCCGACGGCGTGACGTACCGCGCGGACGGCTACACCCACTACGACTCCTGGTCGCTGTGGGACGACTTCCACAAGTACGCCGCCGTCGCGTCGGTCTACCCCGACGTCTACCGCGACGTGGTCCAGTCCCTCGTCGACCTCTACGCCGAGGTCGGGACGAGCGGCAAGGGCGTGGGCAGCCTGCTGCAGTCGGTGCCGACGGTCCGCTGGGAGCGCGCGCCCGTCGTCGTGGCCGACGCCGTCTCCAAGGGCGTGCAGCTCGAGGGCCTCGCGCAGGCGTACCCGGCGCTCGTGGCCCAGGTCGGCGGCCCGGCGAGCCTGACCAACCTCGACTCGCGTGCGGGTGGCCTGCTCGGCTACTCCTACGACGCCGCCGGGCTCGCGGTGATCGCCGACGCGATCGGCAAGACGTCCGACGCCGCCCACTACCGCGACGAGGCCGCGCGCTGGGCCAAGGACTACGACGCCGACGCACTCACGACGGACGCCCGCGCGAAGGTGGCGACGGGTCCGGCGGCCGGCGTCGACCAGGTGGGCCTGCTCATGCCGCGCTCGTCCAACAGCGACACCGCGGGCTTCACGTACACCGACCCGGAGAAGTGGCAGGCCGCCGGCCTCTACCAGGGCACGCTGTGGCAGTACGCCTGGTACGACGCCCAGGACCTCGGCGGCATGGTCGACCTCATGGGCGGCAAGCGGCAGGCCGCGAAGGCCGTGAACTACTTCTTCGGCACGTACACCGACGACTGCTCGCGCAACCTGCACCTGTACGCCAACGAGATCTCCGTGCACGCGCCGTTCCTGTTCAACTACGTCGGCGAGCCCGCACAGACGCAGGACCTCACCTACCGCACCGTGACCGAGCCCGTCTGCACGAGCTACACCGCCGACGGCTCCTCGACGGCCGCGTCGAAGAAGTGGGTCTACCAGAACGCCCCCGACGGCATGCTCGCGACCATGGACAACGACGCCGGGACGATGTCCGGGTACTTCGTGTCGAGCGCGATCGGGCTGTACCCCGTCATGGCCGGCGGCGACACGTTCCAGATCACGTCGCCGATCTTCGACCGCACGACGATCCACTACCCGGGTGGCAAGGACCTCGTCATCGAGGCGCCCGGCGTCAGCTCCGCGAACCACTACATCCAGAGCGCGACCCTGGACGGGAAGCCCCTGAACCGCACGTGGCTCACCGCGGCCGAGATGAACGCGGGCGGCGTCCTGCACTTCACCATGGGCACGAAGCCCTCCGCGTGGGGTGCCGACGGCGTCGCCGAGGACTCGGCCGCCGACCACGTCAGCAGCGCGCTGTACCACCCGGGCGACCCCGTCTCCACGTCCTCCCAGGTCTTCGAGGAGGCGGAGGCGAACGACGGCTCGATCGGCGACGCGGTGTCGGTGAAGGTCAGCGGGACGACGTTCGCCGGCGCGGTCGGCGCCGACCTGACCTCCCAGGTCAAGGCCACCGGGGTGCCCGCCGGGCTGCGGCTCACGGCGACCAAGACGGGCGACGGCACGCTCGACCTCACGCTGACCGGTCGGGCCGCCCGCCACCTCGTCGACGACTCGACCGACGGCCTCCGGGTCACCCTCGGGGCCGGCGCCTTCACCGGCACCGCGCCGAGCGAGGCCGACCGGACGCTCACGCTCAAGGTGCGCTTCGACGGGTACACGCTCACACCGAGCACCACGACGCTCACAGCCGACGCCAAGGGTGCGGTGCGCAGCACGGTCGACCTGACGCTCGGTGGCGGCGCGACCTTCGCCGGCAAGAACCGCCCGGCGCTCCGGGGCGCCATCACGTTCCCCGGCCTCGACGAGGGCGTCACCGCGCAGGTCGCGCGGACCGGCGACACCACCGCGGAGGTCACGTTCAAGGGCAAGGTGCGGAGCGCCACGACCTCGCACTTCACGGTGCACCTCACCGACGCCGCCCTCCAGGGGGCCACCGCCGCCGAGGTCACCGGCGCGGGCACGACGGCGCTCGACCCGTTCACGCTGTCGCCCACGACCGGCACGCGTGCCGACCTGCAGGCGCTCTACGACGACGCGCGCCTCGTGACCGCCGACCGCTACTCGGCGGCGTCGTTCGCCGCCCTCGAGGCGGCCGTCGCCCGCGCCGGGTCCGCGCTCGCCGACGAGGAGTCGTCCGAGTACGTCCTCTCGGCGGCGCTCGCGGTGCTCCGGGCCGCGGCCGACGGGCTCGAGATCGGCGGCGACGGCTACCGGGTGCTCCAGGCGGAGAGCTACGACCAGTGGTCCGGCGGCTCGCTCAAGACCGAGAACGGCGGCAGCGGCACCGACGTCGGCGGCGTCTCGCCGGGGTCGTGGCTCGCCTTCCGCGGGATCGACCTCTCGGGCGCGCCGCTCGACTCCGTCGTGATCGACTACGCGCACAACCCGGGGACCGCGTCCGCGAGCTCGGCGGTCGAGCTCCGCACGGGCTCGCCGACCGGGCCGCTCGTCACGACGATCGCGCTGCCCACCACCAACGGCTGGTCGAACTACACGGCGCTCACCCACACGTTCACCGCCGACGAGGCGGCGAAGCTCGACGGCACGAACGACGTCTACTTCGTCTTCACCGGCGCGCTGGCCCCGGGCCAGAGCTGGGTCGCGAACGTCGACTGGTTCCAGTTCGTGCCCGAGGCGGCCGCGGTCGAGACGTCGAAGACGATCCAGTTCGAGTCGGTCCGGACCGGCTACGGCATGCTCGGTGCCGCCGACTCGGGCCTCGTCGCCGGGACCGACTACGTGGGGGCCGACCTCAAGACCGAGGCCGGGTCGGTGGGCGGGCAGCTCGCCGGGACCAAGGACGGCGCGTGGGTCCGGTACCCGGTCGACCTGGGCTCCCGCCACGCGACCACGCTCAGCGTCCGGTACGACGCGCCCTCGACGAAGGTCGTCGACGGCAGTCTCGCGTTCTACCTCGACGCGGCCCCCTCGGCGTCCGCCGAGCCGTACGTGACGGTCCCGCTGCCGAGCACCGGGTCGGGGTGGGGGACGTACGGCACCGCGACCGTCACGCTGCCGTCGGAGCTCGCCGGGGCCCACACGGTCTACGTGGCGCTCCACAGCAAGCCCACGTCGAGCCAGCCGTACGTGGGCAACCTCGACTGGTTCGCCCTGGGCTACGGCGTCGACAAGTCGGCGCTGCACGCGGCGATCGCCGCGGACGGCGGCCTCGTCGACGACGCCGACCTGTACCTCGCGACCGACTTCGGCGTCTTCACGCGGGCGCTCGACGCGGCGCGGGCCGTCGACGCCGACGAGGACGCGACGGCGGACCAGGTGGCCACCGCGCTCCGTGCGCTGACGGTGTCGGCGAGCCAGCTGCGGTGGAAGGTCGTCAAGCAGCTCGACGACCTGCGAGCGAAGGCCGAGGCCGTCCAGGAGGGCGACGTCACCGCCGTCACCTACCGCAAGCTCCAGGAGGCCCTCGCCGCGGCCGACGCGCTCGACCCGGCGACGAGCAGCCGCGCCGCGTACGAGGCGGCGCTGTCGCGCCTCGCGTCGGCCTACGACCGCTTGGCTCCCGCGAAGCCGGGGCGCTGACGGACGAGGAGGCCGCGACCTCGAGGGCGGGGGCGCCCGGCGGGTGGGAGGACCAC